>DATAXC010000211.1:0-3947 GCA_036266895.1 Gammaproteobacteria bacterium | reverse complement strand
TTTTGCCTCTCCCCTTGTGGGAGAGGCCGACGCGTTCTTTGCGGCGGGTGAGGGGTAACAACCTATATCCCCACTACTTTCGGATTCACCAATCTTTCAAAATCGCGATAAGCTAATTGCATCAATTCCGAATGCGAGCCTGCATTAAATAAAATATGGTCTTCTTTTGCTAATTGACTGGATACCCATACCGGTAAATCGTATAAATTACCAAAAGGCGGCATCGCGCCAACTTCGCAACCGGAAAATTTATCTTTAAATTCAGATTCACCCGCTAAATCCACCGTCGTAAAACCAGCCGTTTCTTTCAATTTTGCAAAGTTCACCTGACTATTTGCAGGCAACACCACCATAGCTAATTGACCATCTGCCTTAATCATCACGGTTTTTGCTAACTGCCGACCGGAAATATGCGCCGCAGCGGCAATTTCTTGGGAGGTAAATGCAGGAGAATGGGTCAATAAGACGTATTTAACTTTATGATTATCCAGAAATTCTTTCAGTTTTTTAATTGGCATGGCACTGTTCTCCCTGAATATATCTATATTATACCCGAAAAGAAGTACTGGTTCACGAGGTAATAGGCCATACGAAAAACAGTCGGCTTTGAGTCAATGTTCTAAGATAATAATGTAGCCTGGATGGAGCGCAGCGGAATCCAGGCTCATTTTGGCCAACTTTTTCATTGAAGATTGACCAAAGACGGCCGTTTATTCAATAGGAAAAAAGACTAACTATCGCACTAGTGACCAATTCTATATCAGCCAACGAACAGCCGCGGCCAAAGGAAAATCGTACTGAACTTTTCACTTGTTCAGGGTTTAAACCCATGGCTCTTAACACATAGGAGCCTTCTGTCCCCTTCCCTTGACAAGCTGATGCGGTAGCAGCGGCTACTGGTAGGCGGGCTAATACTGCATCAGCCAACATCCCATCAAAACGCACGTTTAAAATATGCGGCACACTATTAGCTAAATCCGTATTCAACTGACACATCGGTACCCTAGCGAGAAAATGTTGGCGCAATGCTTGTATTTGCACGATTTCATCAGCTAGCCCCACTTGCGCTAGACTAAAGGCTTCACCCATGCCAACGATTTGATGGGTAGGCAGCGTACCAGAACGCATGCCTTGCTCATGACCACCGCCATGCAATAACGGCTCCACACGCACACGTGGCTTACGGCGTAAAAACAACGCGCCTATGCCTTTCGGGCCATAGACTTTATGCGCGGATAACGACAGTAAATCGATAGGGATGTGTCGTACATCAATGGGATGCTTACCGGCACTTTGCGCCGCATCGACATGCAATAAAATGCCGCGTGCAGCAGTAATATTCGCAATGGCTGCGATATCTTGAATCACACCCGTTTCATTATTCACCTGCATCACAGAAACTAATATCGTATCTTCCCGTAATACCGCAGCAAATTCTGCAAGATCCAAACGACCCGTTGCTGTCGGTTGCAAATAAGTCACTTCATAACCGTCTTTTTCTAAATGCTGACAGACATCTAATACCGATTTATGCTCAGTTTTAACGGTCACAATATGCTTACCGCGGCATTGATAGAGACGCGCCGCACCTTTGATTGCTAAATTATTGGCTTCAGTCGCACCAGAAGTCCAAATAATCTCTCGCGGATCGGCATGAATCAACTCAGCAACTTGAGCACGCGCAGTTTCTATCGCTTGATGTGCCACTTGACCGTAACCATGCTGTGAGGCAGCATTGCCAAATAGGTGATCTGCCGTCAAAAATAATTGCATTTTTGCAGCCACCCGTGCATCAATAGGTGTAGTTGCGGCATAATCAAGATAAATAAGTTGCTTCATCATGGGTCTAACCTAATAATTGTAACCGTTTACGAAGTATAGAACATACGAAAAACGGAAGGACGAACACCAATATGGTCAAACAATATTATTTTAGCATAGGATTGCTGCTGCTGTGTCTCAGCTATCTGGCATTTGAACTATTTTTCAATGCATATGCGATTATTTCTGTTGATGAATTTTGGTTTGCGCATCGCGCTTATCAATATCGCACCGGCTTACCTTACCACGATTTCGCCCCATATAAAACCGTGCTGGGCTATTATCTTCTATTAATCCCCATGTTATTCGCAAAAATTGATATTTTATCCATGCTGATTACCATGAAAAATACGATTGCGGCATGCAATATCTTAATCTTAGCCAGCGGTGCGATTTGGCTAAAACGATTTTTTGCACCCACCGCCATTTTAGTCAGCTTAACCCTGTTATTGGCCTCTGATATTGTTTTATTTTACTCAACTAATATTCGCGTTGATTTATTTGGTTATTGGTTTGGTTTCTTTTCTTTGCTTTGCTTATTACAAAAACGTTATTTACTAGCCGGTGTATTATTGGGATTAGGCTTTTGTACCACGCAAAAAGCTATTTGGTATTTATTTGCCAGCAATTGCGCGCTCGCCGCACAATGGTTATTGATCACCCGTGATCGCAACACATTTTGGAACACGGTTTATTTTAATCTAAGCGCGGCTACTGTTATTTTACTCTATTTAATCGGTTGGTCATTGGCAACTAATTGGCAAACGGTGATTGACAGTGTATTTTTTGAAGCTTCGGCAATGTATCAATTGGCTTGGTATGAAAAAGCCCGTTACCTGTTTTGGAATGTCACTTTACTGCATAATCCGTTATTGTTTTTATTATGGCCACTGACGCTCATTAGTCTTTGTGTCAAAGATCAGCAATATTCAGCCCGTTTATTTGTCACACTATATGCCTCAGTAATTTTATGCTGTTTAATTCCTTACAAACAAATATTTCCTTATTACATGCAAGTAACCATTCCTATTTTCTTTGTTTTATATGTCGCTTTTTTTAATTGGCTAGTTAATATTTATCAATCTGCTTCTTTTCAGTTTATTGCTGGCATACGCACACAAACATGGTGGTTGATGTTAAGCTTATACCTGTTAATAATTGTTTATCTTAAAATGATTTTTGCTTTACCAGGTGCTTATTTATTCATTTGTTTAATTGCATTATTGATCGGATACCATGTCAGTAAAAACATCAACACGCCAACTCAACAAGTAAAGAATAAATTAGATCTTTCATTAATCGGTATTATTTTATTATTCACAGGCATCTTATATCCATTGTCTATGCTTGTTGTTAAAGTCACCAGTGTGAATGGCATCTATCAAAAAGCTAATTTACGCGCCATGGAATACTTGTTACAAGATGGCAGCGATTATGTTGCCGGCATTGAATTAATTTATGATAAAGACCAACCGATTGCCGGATTACGCCATTTAATGGGTCCTGCGATTGATTATCTTTATCATCCTACGCCGAGTTTACGCAGGGTGATGCTGGCGTCGTTGTATGAAGATCCGAATGCAACTAATGCTTCAGTCATTGCAGCGCTGCAACAATCTAAGGTTAAATTCTATATTAATAATTATCGGATGGTAGCATTACCGCCTGCGATTAAAGATTATTTAAATTCACAATATCAACATTGGTGGGGCAGTATTTACTTGTATGCGCCGTTAGTACCGAAAGGAGAACATCAGATTACCGTGAAATTTTCTGGTCAATATCGCATTACTGCGCCGGACAATAGTGCTGTGCAATTAAATCATCAACATTATGCGGCAAACAGTGTAATTTATTTAGCTAAAGGCAGTTATCAGTCACAGGCGATGAAAGATTACCGGTTAATATTAGTGCCTGAACAAAGCAGGTTGTGGTTGGATCAGCAATTTAAAGAAGATAAGCCGGGGAAATTTCTTTTTTAAATGATTGTCATCGTTATTGCTTACCCTCTCCCCCACAAGTGGGGGAGGGGAGAAACTTGACCACTGTCTTAATTGTTTCTTACGATGATACAATAAATCCGAATTTTTCCCCTCCCCCACTTGTGGGGGAGGGTGCCCGAAGGG
>DATAXC010000204.1:0-3393 GCA_036266895.1 Gammaproteobacteria bacterium | reverse complement strand
TATCAAGTTTATTTTTTCTTGCTATTTCGTAGGTATTAATCAAATCTGGTAGATAGTCTTTTGTGGCGCTTGCACTAGCTTTAATGGCAGCTAGTGGCGTTCGCAATTCATGCGCCAGATTAGCTGCGATTAATTTCATCGCACTAATTTTTTCTTTCTCGATTCTTTCCTTATCATAAGAAAAAATAATTCCCATAATTATAGTTGGAATAAGGGTATTTATAATGTCGTGATACCCAATTACGCCCGGTTGGTAAACAAAAATTCCGTATGTGGCTAATATAAATGCAATATAGGCTAAAAATATTCCACCAACTAATAGGATGGTATAACTTACCCAATCCACTAATAACATCATTAATATAGTAATCGCCAATAAATTCATAACCCAAGCAGTAGCACCATGGTTCATCAATGTCATATACGCTAGGAAAAAAGGCATAGAATACATTAAAACTAAATACCAGTAGATTGGCAAAAATTTACGTAAATTCATTGGCCAATAATTTTTTAGCACTAAAAACAAGCATAATATTGCAATAGATACTCTCAACCAAAAACTATCAAATTGAGTTGCCGTCAGCAAATGCTGATTAATTAGATAGTAAGGTAGGTAAGCAATAAGTCCAAAGATACCAAATAGAAACATTCTTGTTTCGGATTCTTCAGCCCTATCTTCCATGATTTCTTTCAATTTGTTAAACAAGGTAAACTTCCTATAGCCTATATGCCTAATATATATGCTTTTTTTAGACAGGTATAGCCGTTTACTAAGCAACGTCTGGACTTGATAAAGTTGGTTGTTGTGAAGCCAAAATTGATGTAAAATAAATGCACAAATTAAACGATATATTTAATCACAAAACGAGCCCAGTTTGTATTTTAGATAGAAAAATTTTTAAATAATTCAGTGCCTACTCAAATATTAAAGATGTCAGGTTAAGCTGCCATCGCGAGGTGTTACTCATGAATTTTGATATTGTCATTATCGGAAATGGCATAATCGGCTTATCTACCGCTTATGCTTTAAATTTAGAAAACCCTGATATCAATATCGGAATTATTGGTAAAAGAAATAATATGGGCGCTGCCAGCACAGCTTCGGGTGCGATGTTGGGATGTTTTGGAGAGGTAACTGCAACAAGTTTAGAGTCTATACATGGACAAGAAAAATTAAAGGTTGCCGTTAAATCTACCGCGTTATGGCCTGAGTGGTTAGCTAAAATTAATAATTCATCGAATCATGCTAATAAACTTTCTATAAAAGAAGGTACCTTTATTCTTTTGAATTCTAGCTCTGGTATGTTAGATAATAAAAATTATGATGCCATCATCGCAGCATTACAACTTTATTATGAACCCTACCAAGAAGTTGATCCGCGAGAAATCCCTGGCATGATACCTTGTGAAAACTCAAGACCATTGCGAGCACTATATTTATCTGAAGGATCAATCCACTCCCAGCATTTGATAACTGCCTTTTATGATATTATTGAAAATAATCAAAAAATATCTTTTATTGATGATACGGTAATTGACTTTAATATTCAGTCTAAAAAAGTATTTTCTATACAAACCAAAAAAGGCGACTTAATCAGCGCGGATCGTTTTTTATTAGCTGCAGGTTCATATTCGCAAAGACTTTTAGATAAAATACCACAATTAAAATTTAAAATACCAAAAATTTTCTTTGGTTCAGGCAGTTCTCTTATTTTAAATTGTCCAGATCATCAATTTAAACATGTTATTCGCTCTCCAAATCGCGCGGGGTCATGCGGAGCCCATATTGTTCCTTATGACGAAAATATTTTATATGTAGGTGCGTCTAATAACATTAGATTAACACCAAAAAAATATCCAAAGGCACGAGATATTTATTATCTTTTAGAGCGCGCCATTGAGCAATTCAATCAAAATTTACATAAAGCAGAAATTATAAAATGGCGAGTTGGTAATAGACCCGTAACAGTAGATACCTATCCACTAATAGGAAAAACATCAATCACCAATCTTTGGTTAGCAACCGGCACCTATAGGGATGGTGTACATACCTCTCCTTGGTACGCTCAACTACTTTCCCAACAGATGCTGGATAAAGCACCGGGAACAGATAATAAATTTTTACCAGAAAGACCACCTATTTTACCTACAACTAAAAAAGATTCGATAAAACAATTTATTGAGCATTATGTAAGCGCTGGTCACGAACATGCTATAAAATTACCTAAGATTGGATGGCACGAACTATTTGAGGATATTTGGAAACATCGTGCTGAAAATATTTATACGCAGTTAGCTACCGAACTGGGTTTGTCTCCTGATTTATTAATTATGCTCGATCAAGAGCCCGATGGTATTTTTCTTGTTAAAGAATATTGTGACCATGTAATAAAGGACAATATATACAACACAATAAATCCCTCTGAAAATGAGATTGAAAAAATATATGAAGAAACATAAAACACCTGATATGGAAAGTAATATTGATTTTTTTATTCCTACACTAAATAATACTGGCTATGTTTTATCTAAACTGGATGATTTATCTTTAGCATTCATAGAGTACGCCTCATCAACGAAAGATAAAGCGCTAGAGATAGGCGCGGGTTTTGGTTTTGTAGTAGAACAAGCTTTATCTCGCAACATAGAAATTTATTGCAATGACATTGAACCAAAGCACATTGAAATTATAAATCAGTTAGCAAATAACACTAATCGACACCTATTAACAACCGTTTGTGGCCAATTTCCTGAACAAGTTGATTTTCCAGATAATTTCTTTTCTGCCATTTTAATCTCTCGTGTTATTCATTTATTCCCTGGGGAAGCAATTGAAGCTTCATTTAAAAAAATATTTAGATGGCTCAAACCCAGTGGAAAAGCTTTTATTGTTGCCGATACACCTTACTTAAGAAATTTTGAAAAATTCATTTCTAAATATGAACAACGCGTACAAAAGGGTGAAAAATGGCCAGGATTGATTTTAGACACCTCTAAGTATTTGGATAAGCATAGAGCACTCATTCCATCGTTAGTACATTTTATGGATGAAGTTGTCTTGAAGAGAGTATTGATAGAAAGTGGATTTGAAATAAAAAAATTATATTTAATGAATCGTATTGATTATCCAGAAAATAGAAGATTTGATGGACGAGAAAGTGTGGGGGTTATAGCACAAAAGCCTTAATTGGCTTTTAAATTAATAATCTATACCCATTACATCTCAAGATGCGAGATTTTAAACAGATTGCGTGTTAGCAGTGCCACAAATCCGCGCATAAACAGCGAACAATTAATTCAAAATTAAAGCGCGTAACCACCGCGGTACACGCGCATTTAATATAAGTTAACGAAAATCCGCCTGACCGCTATTGCGGCCATAATGCCGAAGCT
>DATAXC010000203.1:0-6918 GCA_036266895.1 Gammaproteobacteria bacterium | reverse complement strand
CCGGGCTACATTAACTGATAAAAAACGCCCTCTCCCGCCCTGTCGGGCACTCCCGCAACAAGTGCGGGACGGCGCCTTCCCACAAGTGGGGGATAATCGATGGGTCAAGTCTTTCCCATACTTGTGGGAGAGGGCTAGACCGCATGTTGATTTACTAACCGCCCTTTATTTACGCAATAAAAATCCAATTGCTAGGCCAGCCAACAATACAATACCTAAGGTTTTCAATGGTTTTTTGGTGGTATAAGCAACCACGTTTTCTTTGACTGCATCAGATTTTTCTCTAATTTCAGTTAGATAATCATCTAATACACCCTCAGCATGGCCACGAATATCCCAACCGGCATTAGTTAGTGCGGCTTTTACTTTGGCTAAATCACCATGTAAATCATGGTTGTTATGACGTGAATTTCGGCTTCGCGTTGCGGTTCTTTCCATTGCTGCACCCTCCACTTTTATTGCTCTCAGTTTTATTATACCGCTTTTAGGAGGGGGATACAAAGTTGGTGATTAATAATTAAACAGATGGATAGTATATGTTATTGGAAATACATAAGGCGGTGTTTCTTCCATGGTCTAATCGTGAACGTGCCCGCGTGCGTGCCCGTTCACGATTAGACCATGGAAGTTGGAAATACACCCCTCACCCGCAGCAGAGTTTACCCCGCAGTTGTGTTGCGGGGCAGCGGCCTCTCCCCCACAAGGGGAGAGGCACAAGAGGAGCGCATTTCGCAGATTTTACTCTTTGCTATCACCATTACCCATGTGATCTTTAAATAAATCACCGAGTGTGGTTTTTAAAGGAGCATCACCTGATTTCTTCTTTTTACCAGCAGCAGCGGTGCTTGCACTACTACTTGCTGTTTTCGTTGTTTTGCTGGTTGCGGATTTTTCTTTCTTCGCTGCAGGTTTTGCATCTTTGGCTTTAATAGAAAGCGTAATCGCATGCACTTTTCTATCAGTGCCCATGATTTTTGCTTCTACGCTATCACCTACTTGCAATTTAGTACGCGCGTCTTCTACTTTTTCTGCAGCAATTTCCGCTGCACGTAAAATACCACGTATACCTTCAGCTAATTCGATCACAGCATGTTTTTGGTCTACTTCGACTACTTTACCCGTCACAATAGTACCTTTTTCATTTTCTGCTAAGTACTGTGCCAGCGGATCTTCGGCTAATTGTTTTAAGCCTAAAGCAATACGTTCGCGTTCTACATCCATTGCCAAAATAATCGCTTCTAACTCATCGCCTTTTTGATATTTACGTAAAATTTCTTGCGCATCTGTTTCACTCCACGCAATATCTGACAAGTAAATTAAACCATCAATACCGCCATCGAGTTCGATGAAGATGCCAAAATCAGTAATGGATTTAATTTTACCCTTAACATGCTCGCCTTTCTCATGGTTTTCAGCAAACGCTGCCCATGGGTTAGCCTGGCATTGTTTGATGCCTAAAGAAATACGACGACGTTCTGCATCGACATCTAAAACCATTACTTCAACATCTTGCCCTAAGTGAATGATTTTATTTGGATTAACGTTCTTATTGGTCCAATCCATTTCTGATACGTGCACTAAACCTTCAATGCCTTCTTCAATTTCAACAAAACAACCGTAATCAGTAATGTTCGTGACGCGGCCAGTGATTTTTGAATTAACTGGATAACGTTCACTAATGGCATGCCATGGATCGCCGCCTAATTGTTTCAAGCCCAATGAAACACGTACATTTTCGCGATCAATTTTTAATACGCGAACTTTAATTTCATCACCGATGGATAATACTTCATTAGGGTGCTTAACACGTTTCCAAGACATATCAGTGATATGTAACAAACCATCAACGCCGCCTAAATCAATAAACGCACCATAATCAGTTAAGTTTTTAACAATACCTTTAACTTCATCGCCTTCGTTGATATTTTCCAACACTGCAGCACGCTCAACATTGGTTTCTGCTTCTAATACAGCTCGACGAGAAACAACAATATTATTACGCTTCACATCTACTTTAATCACTTTAAATTCGAATTCTTTACCTTCGAATGATTCAGGATCACGAATGGGTTTAGTATCCACTAAAGAACCAGGTAAAAAGGCCCTGACTTTGTTGATTTCTACGGTAAAGCCGCCTTTAACGCGACCCACCACGACACCGCGAATCGTTTCTTTGGTTTCATAAGCATGTTCTAAATGAGACCATGATTCTAATCGTTTAGCGCGTTCACGTGATAAGCGTGTGCTGCCATAACCATCATCAAATACATCAAGCGCTACTTTTACTTCATCATTTGTTTTCGCTTCAAGTTTGCCATGCTCATCACAAAATTGTTCGATGGGAATATAAGATTCAGATTTTAATCCCGCATCAACAACCACATATTTATCTTCAATTCGCAGAATTTTAGCGCTAATAATCGCGCCAGATAACATGGGAGCATCAGTTAAACTTTGTTCAAACAATTTTTTAAATACATCAGATTGGTTTTTTTCAGGTGCTTTGGATAATACGACAGCCATACGTTTTCTCTTTATCTACTCGTTTTGATACTCAATTTTTAAATTAAATATGAATATGAAACGGTTAAGTTAAGTAACAATATTCTTATCCTGCTTGTCTTAAATTTTAGTACAATGGTTCACCACTGACTTCAGCAAAATTAATCGCTGGGTTTAAGAAAGCAGGTAAGGCCTTTTTTCGTTTGGTCTCAAACAAAATTCTTTCTACTACTTGTTCTACAGTTAAATGGTCGGTATTAATACAAACTGCATCAACTGCTGGTTTGAGCGGTGCTATCGCACGCTCTTGATCTCTTTTATCACGTTGCCGTAGGTCTTCAACCAGGCTGTCAAGGGTAACACTCATCCCTTGTTCTTTCAACTGGTTATGGCGTCTTAATGCACGTTCTTCTATGCTTGCCAGTAAAAAGACCTTCAGTTCGGCATCTGGGAAGATCACTGTTCCCATATCTCGACCATCTGCCACTAAACCAGGCTCTTCTCTGAATGCCCGTTGTCGACTAAACAAAGAAGCACGTACGGCGGGTAAAGCAGCGACAATGGAGGCAGCATTGCCTATCTCTTCCGTACGAATCGTATCAGTAACATCTTCCCCTTCTAAGATAATGCGTGGAGAATTGTTGTCTTGGGCCAAAAATTGTACATCTAAATGCTTACCCATTACTTTTAACGTTTCTTCATCATGTAAAGCAACGCTATGTTTATAGGCAGCTAAAGCGAGCACGCGATATAACGCGCCGCTATCTAAAAAATTCCATCCGAGCCGTTTGGCGAGTAACTGGCCAACTGTGCCTTTGCCAGTACCGCTTGCGCCATCAATGGTGATAACCGGTTCTTTGTGATACTCCATGAAGTGTTTCTCCTTATATATTCTTACCAAATTAAGATCCCTTCCCCATCCTACTCCCCCTCCCCCCTTGTGGGGGAGGGCTAGGGGTGGGGGGTAGAATTTGGAAAGAGACCCCCCACCCTAACCCTCCCCCGCAAGGGGGGAGGGAACTGGTCATCTTACACCGCCGTAATCCGCTCCAAACTCACTAACGCTTCTCCTTCCCCAAGCTGAATTAAACGTACCCCTTGGGTATTACGCCCAATAAGTGATATTTCACTGACTGGGACACGGACTAACGTACCTTTATTGCTGATTAACATGATTTCATCTTCTGCCTGTACTTGCACGGCACCCACCACTTTACCGTTGCGTTCATTGACATGGATAGAAATCACACCTTGGCCGCCGCGTCCACTCAAGCGATATTCATCTAATGCTGTCCGCTTGCCATAACCTTTTTCGGTAGCAGTGAGAATATCTCCCAAATTAGCAACAATCAGCGAGACTACTTTTTGATCCGCTTGCAGCTTCACACCGCGTACACCTGCTGCTTGTCTACCCATACTACGGACTTTAGCTTCTGGGAAACGCACTACTTTACCTGCATCGGTAAATAACAAAATATCATGTTGGCCTTCGGTAATATCAGCCTGCACTAAATAATCTCCTTCATTTAGCGCAATCGCAATAATACCAGAAGCACGTGGCCGTGAAAAATCAGTTAATGGTACTTTTTTAACGGTACCGCGTGCTGTCGCCATCACCACATAAGCATTCTCTTTATATTCTCGCACTGGCAAGAAAGCGTTCACTTTTTCTTTTTCTGCCAATGGTAATAGATTGATAATTGGCCGTCCACGTGCCGTCCGTGTGGCTTGCGGGATTTGATAGACTTTCAACCAATACACTTTGCCATGATTAGTGAAACATAAGACAGTATCATGGGTACGCGCGGCAATTAAATATTCAACAAAATCTTCTTCTTTCATGGTAGTAGCGGCTTTACCTTTGCCACCGCGATGTTGTGCTTGATATACTGTTAACAGCTGCGTTTTCACATAGCCCTCATGCGATAACGTCACCACGACTTCTTCATCAGGAATTAAATCTTCTAATACCACATCACTATCTTCGGTATCGACAATTTCTGTACGGCGTTTATCTGCAAACTCTTCTTTAGTCGCAACGAGTTCATCATGTATCACTTGCATTAATCGTGCGGGATTTTGCAAGATTTCAGTTAATTCAGAGATAAATTGATGTAGCGCTTTATGCTCACTGACGATTTTATCTTGTTCTAAGCCAGTTAAACGATTTAAACGCATATCGAGAATGGCTTGTGCTTGTTCAGGAGATAAACGATAACCCGCTTCGGTTAAACCATATTGTTCAGTGAGATGAGAAATCGTATCTTGCATGCCGGCACGGGTTAAAATAGCAATGGTTTGTGCCGCTTGCCATGGACATCCCATTAATTGTGCTTTAGCATCACCAGCATCTTTTGTCTGCTTAATCATCGCAATCATCGCGTCAATATTAGCTAATGCGACAGCTAATCCTTCCAAAATATGCACACGATCTTTGGCTTTACGTAATTCAAAAGCGGTGCGGCGCGTTACCACTTCGCGGCGATGGTGAATAAACGCTTCGAGTAATTGTTTAATATTTAAGATGCGCGGTTGGCCGTCAACCAAGGCGACAATATTAATGCCAAATACGCTTTGCAATTGCGTATGCACATACAAATTATTTAACATCACTTCGGTATTTTCACCGCGGCGTACTTCGATCACGACGCGCATACCCTGCTTATCGGACTCGTCACGTAAAGCGGTAATGCCTTCTAAACGTTTTTCTTTCACTAATTCAGCGATTCGTTCGACTAAACGGGCTTTATTTACTTGATAAGGTAACTCGGTGACAATAATGCGCTCTTTACCGGATTTTTCATCGGTTTCGATATGGATACGTGCACGTACCACTACCCTGCCGCGACCCGTATGATAAGCTTCACGAATGCCATTTCTACCTTGAATAATCGCTGCGGTGGGAAAATCTGGGCCTTGAATGTATTGAATCAGGTTATCGATGGTTAAATCAGGTTGGGCAATTAAGGCAAGACACGCATCAATCACCTCGGTTAAGTTATGCGGCGGGATATTGGTCGCCATACCGACCGCGATACCTGATGAACCATTCACTAATAAATGCGGTACCCGTGTCGGTAAAACCACTGGCGCCATTTCGGTTTCGTCGTAATTTGGGGTAAAATCTACCGTATCTTTCTCAATATCGGCTAATAAGGCATGGGCAAAACGCGACATGCGGATTTCGGTATAACGCATGGCAGCGGCCGCATCGCCATCAATAGAACCGAAGTTACCCTGCCCGTCTACCAACAGGTAGCGCATAGAAAAAGGCTGGGCCATACGGACAATAGTGTCGTATACGGCAGTATCGCCATGGGGATGGTATTTACCGATGACGTCACCGACAATACGCGCGGATTTCTTATAGGGCTTGTTCCAATCGTTACCTAGCTCATGCATGGCAAATAACGCGCGTCGGTGTACAGGTTTTAACCCATCACGGACATCAGGCAAGGCACGCCCGACAATAACGCTCATGGCATAGTCTAAATAAGACTTTTTCAATTCGGTTTCAACGCTGACTTTTTGTACTTCTTTGGCGATTAAATTATCCATATTAGGCCGTATTAGGTGATTAAATTAATGGGCGCATTATAGCATAAGAATTAGGATTTCCACACCTATCGTTTTGCTAAGGGATAGGCGTGGGAATCAGGGGTGCCGGGGTTATTTTTTTGCGGCAGCTCGGGGAGGCGCATCAACTGTTTGTAGTAAATGCTTATGCGGGTCACTCACCTTCATCGCTTCACGTATTTGACCGAGAAAGCCACTCTCATCGTAGATGGGCAACATAGTGTTCTTCATTAAATCAGATACATTAGCTTTAAACTTTTGAAGCATCTCTAAAAACGGTTGATGCGCAGGATGCAAATCATTGTATTGGTGCGCATGATAAACATGAATAGCTTTTTCAATAACATCTATCACATAGCCTAACCACACTCTAGAAGATACGTTTTTAGGATCTACTTTTGGATTCCTAGTATTGATTATAGTTAGAATGCCCTGATGTAAGTTATCTAATAATTTAATGTAGTCCTTCACGTGAGCGGGTGTCGTAAAAACTTTATTATATGTTTTTTTATAGTCAGAAGCGCAATTTAAAAATGCATTAATAATAACTTTTAACTCGGCAGATAATTCAGAATAAAAATCTTGCTTATCTTTCAGTGCTGGCCATTTGCTCAAGGTTAGCTCTAATAGAATACGAGGACTTCCTGGATTATTTTTAATGAATTTACCTTCAAATGTTGTTACAAGCAGCATTAAAAGGTTGCTTTGACCTGCATAAGGTCTTTTTGTATCCATTACTGAACTATCATCTATAGGATAATAAGGATAAAAGCAAGTTGGGATAGTGGTATCGCTAGTGATTTTATTAAATAATGCCGTTACTTGTTCTTTGTATTGATC
>DATAXC010000185.1:0-14955 GCA_036266895.1 Gammaproteobacteria bacterium | reverse complement strand
TGTGCACATTTCTGGCGGCGTTGGCATCGGCGGCGTCTTAGAACCAGTGCAAGCGAATCCGACGATTATCGAAGATGATTGCTTTATTGGTGCCCGCTCAGAAATTGTCGAAGGGGTAATCGTTGAAGCCGGCTCGGTGATTTCCATGGGCGTCTTTATTGGCCAAAGCACACGCATTTACAACCGAGAAACCGGTGAAATTTCTTATGGACGCATTCCGGCCGGTTCAGTGGTGGTGGCAGGAAATTTACCTAGTAAAGATGGTAAATATAGTCTTTACTGTGCAGTGATTGTGAAACAAGTTGATGCGAAGACACGGGGTAAAGTAAATTTAAATGAGTTGCTGAGGGAGTAAAAGAAAAGCCCCTCTCCCCCCTGCCAATATATTATCAGCAAACCTAAAAATCAAGGAGCATCGAATCAACATGAACCAAGCCGTTTTACACCTGACCGAACAACTTATCGCCTGCCCTTCTGTTTCTCCTGACGATGCCGGCTGCCAGCCCATTCTCATCGAACATTTAAAAGCAGCGGGTTTTCACTGTGAAAGCATGCGTTTTGAAGATGTCGATAACTTATGGGCGCGTTATGGTACACAAGCACCCTTAATCGTTTTTGCAGGACACACCGATGTCGTCCCCCCTGGCCCGCTAACCGATTGGGTCTCGCCGCCTTTTCAACCCACTATACGTGATGGCTATTTATATGGCCGCGGTGCTGCTGACATGAAAGGCGGTGTGGCTGCGATGACAATTGCCGCAACGCAATTTATTAAAGAACATCCGCACTTCACTGGTTCCATCGCATTTTTAATCACCAGTGATGAAGAAGCCGCTTCCGTTAACGGTACCCGTAAAGTCATGGAAGTATTACAACAACGCGGCGAAACCATTGATTATTGTATTGTTGGCGAACCGAGTAGTGACACGTATACCGGCGATCAAATTCGTATTGGCCGCCGCGGTTCATTGCACGGTAAATTAACCATTCATGGCAAGCAAGGACATGTCGCCCACCCCCAGTTAGCTAAAAATCCAATTCATCTCAGTTTGACTGCTTTAAATGAACTCATCCAAACCGAATGGGACCAGGGCAACGACAGCTTTCCACCGACTTCTTTGCAAATTTCTAACATCCATGGCGGCACCGGTGCTGCAAACGTTATTCCTGGACATTTAGAAGTATTATTTAATTTTCGTTATGGCAGCGCTGTCACGCTCGCTGAATTACAAAAACGTACCGAAGCTATTTTTCACAAATATGGCTTAACTTATGATCTACAATGGACAGTGAGCGCACAACCTTTTTTAACCGATAAAAGTGTCTTAATTTCTGCTGCACAAATTGCCATTAAAGAATTAACTCATTTAGATGTACGTTTATCTACCGGTGGCGGCACTTCAGATGGTCGTTTTATTGCACCCACTGGCGCAAAATTAATTGAATTGGGTGTCCCGCATACCACTGCGCATCAAATTGATGAGTGCGTACGCGTTGAAGATTTGGCTACGCTAGTGGGTATTTATCAGAAAATTTTATCCATTTTATTGCACATTCACCCATTCTAGTTTAACCTTACGCGCAGTTTACCCTCTTTGGAGAGATGTCCGAGCGGTCGAAGGAGCACGCCTGGAAAGCGTGTATACGTTAATTCGTATCGAGGGTTCGAATCCCTCTCTCTCCGAGAATATGGATAAAATTTTATCTGCTTTATCTTTTATCTATAGTAGCGAGCATTGGTCACTTCGCGACGCTAGACCGCGAACCCCGCCAGGTCCGGAAGGAAGCAACGGTAGTGGTTGATGCGGGCGCCGAAGACCGGCTGGTGTTCGCTACTATAGGTAATGGTAATCATTGACTAGGATGTTTCTAATATGAGCTATCAAGTCCTTGCCCGTAAATGGCGTCCACGTAGCTTCAAAGATATGGTCGGACAAGAACCGATCTTGCGCATGCTGGAAAATGCTTTAGCGCAAAAACGCATCCACCATGCCTACTTGTTCACTGGCACGCGTGGTGTCGGCAAAACCACCCTAGCGCGTATTTTCGCCAAGTGCTTAAACTGTGAAACCGGTATCACCCCAACCCCTTGTGACCAATGTCCCACCTGCCTCGCTATTGATGCCGGTCAATTTCTTGACTTGCTGGAAATCGATGCTGCATCACGTACCAAAGTAGAAGACACCCGTGAGTTATTAGAAGGCATCCCCTATCCACCTAGCCAAGGGCGCTATAAAGTTTATCTATTAGACGAAATACACATGTTGTCTAATCACAGTTGCAATGCCTTATTAAAAACTTTAGAAGAACCACCCGAACATGTGAAATTTCTATTTGCTACTACCGATCCTAAACGCTTACCGATCACAATTCTGTCGCGCTGTTTACAATTTCATTTAAAACGCATTCTCCCCGAACAAATTGCCCAGCGCTTAGCTGCTATTTGTGCCACGGAAAACATCACGCATGAATTCAGCGCCTTACAAAAACTAGCTAAATCAGCAGATGGCAGTATGCGCGATGCATTAAGTTTATTAGATCAAGCGATTGCTTATGGCGATGGCACAGTCAATACGAGTCAAGTGCATACCATGCTCGGCAGCACTGCATTAGATGATTTATTGCCGCTAATTGAAGCGCTTGCCGCACAAGATGGTAAACAATTATTTCTGTGTGTGCAGCAATTAGCAGAACGTGTCCCTAATTTTCAACAAGTGTTAGAAGAGTTAATCGATTGCTTCCACCGCATGGCTTTAGCACAATGTTTACCTGATCGATTAGCGGCTGACGATTCTCTTGCACCGTTAGTTAAACGATTTTCAGCGCAAGATCTGCAGCTTTACTATCAAATTGCTTTATTAGGACGCCGCGATTTATTGCTTTCTCCGCATCCGCAACAAGGTTTTGAAATGACGATGCTGAGAATGCTAGCCTTTACGCCTATCGCAAAAACAGCCGCGCAGCCAGTAACAGCTGTCACTACTACAAAAACCGCAAGCGTTGTCGCAGCAGTAAAAGAAAAAACCAAAGAACACATCGATAATACACCACCTCATCCGCAACCATCACCTGCCGTTGTTTCAGTTGCCGCAGCCACAACAACTGCTGCAACATTAGCTATAGATTGGCGAGATTTATTACCTAAATTGAATTTATCTGGCATGGCGTATGCGCTGGCTTCGAATTGTGTCTTAGAAAAAGCCACTGATCAACACATTACACTTTCTCTTTCTATCCACCATCAACCGATGCTCAACGACAAGTTAAAAGAGCGGATTAAAGAAGCACTCAACCATCATTTTGGTCATGTATTGCAATTGGACATTCAGGTCACTCAAAGTGAATTGAAAACACCAGTGAAGCAACAACAGCAAGAATTTGATCAACGTTTAGCGGGTGCAAAAGAAACCGTCATGCAAAATCCGCAAATCAAAAAACTAGTTGACATGTACGATGCCACCGTGGAAGTATCAATTTTGTCTTAACAGGTGGTGAGTCTTAGCAAGAACGACTGACGGAGCATATAATATGTCCAACGAAAAATTCGGCTTAAATGAAATCATGAAACGCGCACAGGATATGCAAAAACAGTTGCAGGATATGCAACAACTGATGGCTAAAACAGAAGTAGTGGGTCAAGCAGGCGGTGGTGTGGTAAAAATTACCACAACTTGTCAGCACTATGCGAAAAAAGTGCTTTTAGACCCCAATTTATTGAAAGAAGAAAAAAGTATTATTGAAGATTTAATCGCAGCCGCTATTAACGATGCCACGGATAAAATTGAAAGAATTTTACGCGAAAAAATGGGCGGCTTAGCTGGACTGAAATTACCAGATGATATGAATGGGTAAGTTGTACCTTAAACGGAGTGATGAATACTGCCTCTCGTGGGGCGTTGTTGAATAAATGAAATAAGAAGACCCTCTCCCGCCCTTCGGGCCGTCCCGCAACAAGTGCGGGACGGCGCCTTCCCACAAGGGGAGAGGTAAAAGCTTTTGGGAACACACGAAAGACGGCCGTTTACTCGCTAGAGGTAAAGACTACATGAGGTTTAGCCCCCTTTTAGAACAATTGATCGAAGCCTTCCGCTGCCTCCCTAGTGTTGGCCCTAAAACTGCCCAGCGCATGGCTTTTCAACTATTAACACGCAATCGTGAAAATGGTAAACGCTTAGCCCTGTGTTTAAATGAAGCGATGGAAAAAATTAGCCAATGCCAATCTTGTCGTATTTTCAGCGAAACGACTTTATGTGAAATTTGTTCTTCACCACATCGTGAACACGGCTTACTCTGTATCGTAGAAAATCCGATTGATGTCGCCGCCATTGAACAAACTGGCAGCTTTCGTGGTAAGTATTTTGTTTTACACGGCCGGCTTTCGCCTTTAGATGGCATTGGGCCGGAAGAAATTGGCATAAATAAATTAAAACTCTATTTGCAACAAGGTGAAATCAAAGAAATCATTCTGGCGACTAACCCCACCGTGGAAGGTGAAGCAACGGCTTACTATATTTCAGAAATGGCTAAACATCAGATAGAAAAAATCACGCGCATTGCACACGGCGTACCGATTGGCGGTGAGTTAGAATACATTGATGCCAGCACGTTAGCACATGCGTTAACGGAGCGGAGTGTTGTAACGGAATAAGAAAGATAGCCCTCTCCCGCCTACGCGGGCTAACTTAAAAACGGTAAGGAAAAGCCCCTCTCCCGCCCTGTCGGGCACCCTCCCCCACAAGTGGGGGAGGGGAAATAAGATGGGTCAAGTTTTTTCCCTACACTAAAAAACGGGGGAATAAGATGGGTCAAGTTTTTTCCCTACACTAAAAAAATGAAGGCAGTGGCCAAGTTTCTCCCTTACACTAAAAAACAATGAAGGCAGTGGTCAAGTTTCTCCCTTACACTAAAAAAATGAAGGCGGTGGCCAAGTTTCTCCCCTCCCCCACTTGTGGGGGAGGGGCCGGGGGAGAGGGTAGTATCCCTAATGCAGAATCGAGCGAAATGACTGGGTAATGGACGAGGGCGCACTCAAAATAAATTTTGGCACTTCAATTCTGAAACGTTCTTCTTCTAAATTTTGCATTTCAAAATATCCTTCCATCGTGCCTTGCGGTGTTGGCAATTGACAATAGCTAATATAGGTAAATTGTTTCTTTGGCTTAATCAACGGTTGCAAACCCACCACACCGGTACCGACTACTTCTTCAATACGGCCAGTCATATCGGTAATCAACCAATAACGGCTGAGCAATTGCACATAGTCATCGCTCTGATTAACAATGGTGATTTGATAATTCCAAATGAAGCGCTGTGTACTTGGGCTAGATTGACTAGGCTCATAACCGGCTTGCGCATTCACAACAATAGAATGAGGTTCTTTTTCTTTCATTAAAAAAACCGCTCCTCTTTTTTCAATTAGTTTATTTTTAGATGGCATTTAATAATTTTTGATGTATGCCACCAAAACCACCGTTACTCATAATGATCACATGATCTCCCGCACGCAATTGTGGAACCAATTGCTGCACTAATGTATCGACATCTTCATATAAAGCCGTTGGCTGTTTACATTGCGCCAATACCGTTTTTAATCCCCAATCTACATCGGTATCTTTACAAACCACCAAATCGGCATCGGTTAAGGCTGCTGGCATCCGATCTCTATGTACGCCAGAGCGCATAGTATAGGAGCCAAACTCCAAGACTGCAATGATGCGCACATTTTCACCAATATTCGCCCGCAACCCTGCTAAAGTGGTCGCAATCGCAGTAGGATGATGCGCGAAGTCATCATACACGGTAATCCCTTTTACCGTACCTTTTATTTCTAATCGACGTTTAACATTTTTGAAGGTGCTGAGCGATGCAATCGCTTGTGCTGGTGCAACTTCGACATGTTGTGCCGCTGCAATCGCAGCTAAAGCATTTTCTACATTATGCTGACCTAATAATTGCCATTGTACTTCGCCAAGACATTGGCCTTGATAATAAACTTCAAATACCCGGCCATCTGGCTGTATCAGTTTCGCCTGCCATTCACCTTGTACACCAAAAGTAGCAACTGGTGTCCAGCAACCTTTCTCAAGAACATCGGATAAATTTTGATCAGATGCAGGTTTAATAATTAAGCCATTTCCCGGGATGGTACGCACTAAAAAGTGGAATTGCTGTTGAATTGCCGCTAGATCAGGATAAATGTCGGCATGATCATATTCTAAATTATTCAAAATAGCAGTTTTCGGATGATAATGAATAAACTTAGCCCGCTTATCAAAAAAAGCGCTGTCATACTCATCTGCTTCAATCACAAAACAAGGCCCCTGCCCCAAACGCGCAGATACACCAAAGTTTTCCGGTACGCCGCCAATTAAAAATCCCGGCTGCTGCCCGGCTTGTTCTAAAATCCAAGTTAACAAACTGGTTGTGGTGGTTTTACCATGGGTCCCTGCAACCCCTAACACCCAACGGTTTTTTAACACATTTTCTGCCAACCATTGCGGGCCAGATAAATAAGGCACCCGATTAGCCATCACGTATTCCATCGCTGGATTACCGCGCTTGATAACATTGCCCACGATCACACAATCTAAATCAGGCGTAATTTGCGCAGGATCAAACCCTTCGATTAAGGCAATGCCCTGTTCTTCTAGCTGCGTACTCATCGGTGGATAGACATTCGCATCTGAACCCGTTACCTGATGGCCGCTTTGTTTGGCTAAAATAGCAACGCCGCTCATGAAAGTGCCACAAATTCCTAAAATATGTAAACGCATTTGAAGTTAACTCCTCTTTAGCGGCTCCATCCGGGCTACATTTGATATCAAACCCTCTCCCGCCCTTCGGGCACTCCCGCAACAAGTGCGGGACGGCGCCTTCCCGTAAACGGGGGAGGGAAAACGGAATCCGGGGTCCGCACGGGTGCCTACAATAAATTCAATAGTGTGGTATTATCAGCAATGCTGGCTTACTTTGCAAAGGTAAATACATGCATAATCAGGGATTGTTAGAAGGCATTATGGATAGTGCCGTCTTGCTTGATAAAGCAGGACGCGTGCTGTATTGGAGCGCGTCTGCTGCTTCCTTATTTGGCTATTCTAAAAAAGACGTGCTGGGCCGTTCGATTAATCTTATTTATGATCGTAATTATCCTTTCCCTAAACTCATTCAAGAAATCGGCAGTAACCAAAAAAAATGGTGTGAAGAAACGGTTTTTATTCGTAAAAATGGCGTAAAAGGCCATTGCAAAACTTACCTCTGTCCGACTCCGCCAGAACAAGACAGTAAAGTCTGCGCGCTGCTGATGCACCATGATTTATCAACCTACATCAAAGAAAAAAACAAACAACAACATGAACATGACGCATTACAACAGCAATTAAAGCAATCTCTCCATGGTTTTTGGGCGGTATTTGCTACCATGGTCGATGCTTTAAATAGCTTAGAACAAACTGAAAAAAAATTACGTGAAAGTGAGTTGCGTTTTCATTTATTGGCTGAAAACGCCACTGACGTGATTTCACGGCACAATCCAGATGGCACTTACTTATATACCTCACCTGCTTGTAAAACGTCGATGGGTTACAACCCAGATCATCTAGTCGGTAAAAATATTTATCGATTAATCCATCATGAAGATATTTCAAAAATCAAAAGAGCTTTTAAACGCCGGCGTGAACAGTTAGACAATAAGCCGATTGTTTATCGCATTAAACGCAAAGAAGGCGAATTTCGTTGGTTTGAAAGCAATATTCGACTGATTATTGATGAACAAACTTGCACCATCAGTGAAATCCAGCTTGCATCGCGCGATGTCACTGATCGTGTGCTAGATAAGAAAGCCCGCTTACGCGGCCAACAACTTGCGCATGTATTCCGACTCAGTACTATGGAAGAAATGGCATCAGGGATGGCGCATGAAATCAGCCAACCATTAGCAGCCATCGTCAATTATACCCGGGGCTGTGTACGCCATTTAGAAAATCATACTTACGATCATGATCAAGTACGGAATGTCATGCAAAAAGCTGTTGCGCAAGCAGAACGTGCTGGTGAAATCATTCAACGTTTAAAAAACTTTTTCTGTAAAGGTCAATTGATTAAAACATCATGCAAAATCAGCAACGTGGTGCGTGAAACGGTTACCTTAGTTAAAAATGAATTAACTTTATCAAAAACAAAAATTGATTTTAATTTAGATAAAAATATTCCATTTATTTTCATTGATAAAATTCAAATTCAACAAGTTTTACTGAATCTCATTCAAAATGCGATTGAAGCGATGCAGCAAAATCATGTCAAAGAAAAACGTATTCGCATTCAAACCAAATTAACACCGACTGAAATGATTGAAATTACTTTGCGAGATAGTGGTCCTGGCTTTTCTAAAGATGTTATCCATAAAGCTTTTACGCCATTTTTTACCACTAAAGCACATGGACGCGGCATGGGATTAGCTATTTGCCGTTCAATTATTGAGGCGCATGGTGGACAATTCACTATCAACCCTAGTACCAATAATGATAGTTGGATACAGTTTTCTTTACCGATTTCAATTTAATCAGGAGTAGCACATGACATTGACAGTCTTAGACCCAATTGTGTATATCGTAGATGACGATCAAGCCATGGTGGAATCTTTATCATGGATTATTGAATCGATTGGTTTACATGTTAAAACCTATGTGCGCGCACAAGATTTTCTCGCTGAATATGATGCGCAACAACATGGTTGTTTATTATTAGATGTACGTATGCCAGGCATCAGTGGTCCTGAGCTACAAGCAAAGCTCAATGAGCAAGGCACGCCAACCCTGCCGATTATTTTTATCAGCGGTCATGGCGATGTCCCTTTGGCAGTGCGTGTTATGAAAGCCGGTGCGATTGATTTCCTGACCAAGCCGTTTAATGATCAAGTGTTGATTGAGAGTATCAATAAAGCATTACGGATTGATAAATCGAATCGTGAAAAACGCCAAGAAAGTGCGCAAGCAAAAGCAAAATTTGCTTTATTATCGCCGCGTGAAATCCAAGTATTACAAGGGATTGTAGCGGGTAAACCCAATAAAGTGGTATCAGCAGAGTTACGCATCTCGTTGAAAACCGTTGAAGCACATCGAGCTTCGGTGATGAAAAAAATGGGCGTCAAATCAGTACCAGAATTAGTTAAATTGGTACTCACTAACCGAATTGAAGAAGAAGTGACGGAGGAAGAATAGGTCTTATTCAGCTAAAATGTATTTTTATAATACAAATTAGTGTTTTCCCGAGCGTGGTTACCCTAATCAACTTAGGGAGATACAAGGAAACATGCATGGTCTTTTCCTAATTTTTATTAGCGTTTTTTAGTGAGATGATGGTAATCCTTCACTAAAAGAAGCAGTGAAAATTTAAAGGAGTAAGAACAATCATGGATAAAGCGGACAACAGAAAACAAGTATTAATTGTAACCAATTCAATTACTGATGAAGAAGTTTTACAAATCCAAACCGCATTTGGTTCAGAGTTAACCAAAAATATTCGTTTAAGCTTGGTGCATGTTATTCCACGCTTACCAACCTGTTATTTCAATATCCCTTCTATGGGCATCTTAATTGAAAAATATTATGACGAAGCCAGACAATCTTTATCTGAAGTTGGTAAACATTTGACGATTGGCAAAAAAGACCAATGGTTAATTTCTGGTAAAATCCGTACGGAAGTGTTGCGCTTAGCGAATAAATTAGGCTCTAATTTTATTTTAGCCAGTGCACAACAAATTCAAGAATTACAACGCTCGTTGTTTTTTAAAAATATTCATCAATATGCGTTGATTAGAAATATTAATCATTTGAATCAGATATAGAAAATTACCCCTCACCCGCCGCCTTCGGCGTCGGCCTCTCCCACAAGGGGAGAGGCAATACTCTTCGCTTTCCCATTTATTCAACAACGCCCCCACAAGGGGAGAGGCAAAAGCCCCAGCATATTGATTGATTCAACAATGCCCCAGGCAAAAATTTGCAATGAAATGAATTAGCGCCGCCTCTCCCCTTGTGGGGGCGTTGTTGAATAAATAAATACGCCAGAGTTTTTGCCTCTCCCCTTGTGGGAGAGGCCGACGCGCAGCGGCGGGTGAGGGGTTATCTAAATCCACATCACATCAAAAAGACACCACCATCTCCCGCAACGCCTCCACCCACGCCGGATGATCATTTAAACAAGGAATAAAATAAAATTCACCGCCGCCTAATTGTCGCCAACTGGCACGCAAACGAATATTCACTTCTTCTAGTGTTTCCAAACAATCGGCTACAAACGAAGGACAAACCACCGCAATATTTTTAACTCCTTGCTGCAGCAACACCGGCAACAATAAATCAGTATAAGGCTTAATCCACGGTGTGCGTCCTAACCGCGATTGGAAAGCAACCGTATATTGCGCTGGTTTTAATTGCAACCCTGCTGCTAACAAATGCGAAGTTGCATAACATTGCGCGCGATAACACCATTGATTAGCTGCGCTCATACTCGGACAATCTTGTTGTTTATCACAAACCGCATGACACTCCCCTTCACCAAACTGGTTATGGATCAAATGCCGTTCTGGTAAACCATGATAACTAAAAATCAATTTATCTACAGACTTATTCGCCAGTTGCACTTTAATCACCGCTAAATAAGCCGCAATAAATCCCGGATGCTGGTAAAAATATAGTTGTTCCACTGCTTGCGGCAGGTTAGCTTCAGCCAGCGCCGAGCCAGTAGCAGCAGAAGAATATTGCGGAAATAATGGGAGTATTTTAATTTGCGAACAATCTGCTAATTTTTTTAACGCCGTGTGAATGTCGGGTTTACCATACCGCATACCTATTTCAACTTGATAAGCATTGCCTAATTGAGCGGCTAATGCTGCTTGCAAGCGCTGGCTATTGATCAATAACGGCGAACCTGCTTGCGTCCAAATTTGTTGATAAGCACGTGCAGAACGCCTGGAACGCAGCGGTAAAATCAGACCATGCACCAACAACCAGCGCCATAGCGCTGGCAAATCAATGACGCGCGGATCACTTAAAAATTGTTTCAAATAACGAAATACCGATAATGTATCGGGATGAGCTGGTGTGCCAATGTTAAGGAGTAAAATACCTGTTTTAGACATTCAATTGTACCTCATCAAACGACATGTTATCATAATCGATTGTGGTATTAGGGACGATACCAATTGTTATGAAAAAACATCCTGGACTTTGGTTATCGATAGTCGTTTTTGGGTTGTTATTTTCTCACCATAGTAGTGCTAACAGCAATACTAATGATGCTGTTAATTTACTGGTGGCACCGCCTGCTGCTACCATGCCACCCCCAATGCCGCAGAACCACCCTATCACCTCACCGCGTTACGGCGCAACTTTCTCTTATGTGGCTAAAGGATTGGAACCCACTTCCCTGCATGGATTTCAATTCATGTTGCTCTATGATCCGCATTGGTATTGGAAGCAATTTAATCTCTATTTTGATGGTGGATTTTCTCACTTTTGGGTCACTGATACCCCTTATTATACGACTTTGAACATTTATTCCATTGCGCCGGTGTTACGTTATTCATTTAAGAAATATGGCGCTGTTTTGCCTTATGTTGAGTTGAGTATCGGCGTGGCTTATCTCAACCATACCCGCTTAGATCACCGTAATTTAGGCATGCATTTTGCTTTTCAAGATCGCGTGGGTGTCGGTATCGCCTTGGGGAAAAAAGAACAATTTTCCCTAGGGATGCATGCGGTACATTATTCCAATGCCAGTTTATGCAGTCGTAATTCGGGGATTACTGCGCCGTTGGTGGTGGATATGGGGTATCGATTTTAATGGTGGGCACGCTACGCTTTGCCCACCATTTCTCGTCCCCAATAGCGTTCACGAATAGAACATTGTAAGATGTGCACATGCATAGAAAACGTATCCCAATTAAAAATTTACATCAAGAAATCCAGCTCATTGGCAAACGTACTATGCTGGCTTTATTACTCATTATCGTGTTGATTATTTGTTTAATTACTCGCCTGGTTTATTTGCAAATCGACAAACATGATATGTATGAAACGCTTTCCACTAAAAACTGGTTAGATTTAGTCCCCATCGAACCGACGCGCGGTTTAATTTATGACCGCAAAGGCGTGCTGCTCGCAGAAAATATTCCGGTATTCAGTCTTGATATCATCCCGATGCAAGTACCCGATATGCGCAAAACGCTAGCTGAATTAGGCAGTCTCGTGGTACTCAGCCCAAATGATATTCAACAGTTTAAAAAGCAATTGAAACAACATCGCCGTTTTGATGAAATCCCGTTAAAACTACGTTTATCTGAAGAAGAAGTCGCTCGCTTAGCAGAAAATCAATATCGCTTTCCAGGCGTAGTCATTCGAGCGCGTTTGATGCGGCATTATCCGTTTGGTGCAAGTTTTAGCCATGTACTGGGTTATGTTGGCCGGATCAATACACAAGAATTGCAAGAAATTGATCAGATTAATTACAGTGCCAGCCATTACATTGGCAAATTAGGCATTGAAAAATATTATGAAGAAGAATTACATGGCACGGTGGGTTATGAGCAAGTAGAAAACGATGCAAAAGGTAAACCGATCCGTGTGTTAAAAGAAATCAAAGGCACCCCTGGTAAAAATATTTACTTAACCCTAGACAGTCAATTGCAATTTGTTGCAGAACAAGCCATAGCAGGACATCGCGGTGCCATCGTCATCGTCCAGCCTGCTACCGGACAAGTCTTAGCAATGGTGAGCGAACCGAGCTATGATCCGAATTTATTTGTCGTCGGCATTAGCCAAAAAGATTATCAAGCATTACAACAATCACCTGATCGGCCGTTATTTAACCGCGCTTTACGTGGTCTCTACCCACCTGCTTCCACACTTAAACCTTTTATCGCCTTAGCCGCATTACATTTAGGCATCATCACCCCAGAAGAAACCATTTATGACCCGGGTTGGTTTCAATTAAGCAATAGCACCCAGCGTTTTCGTGATTGGCGCCGCGGCGGACATGGTACAGTCAATGTCACACGCGCTATCATTAGCTCTTGCGATACTTATTTTTTTGAATTAGCTGTAAAGATGGGGATTCGACAAATCGATACCGTGTTAACGCAATTTGGCTTTGGTGCGCCTACCGGTATTGATCTTGAAGATGAACTACCCGGTGTAGTCCCTTCCCCTGAATGGAAAAAACGCGTGAAAGGCGTATCTTGGTATAACGGCGACACGATTAATTCTGTGATTGGCCAAGGCTATACACAAGTCACACCACTGCAACTGGCGGCGGCAACCGTCACCATTGCTAATCGCGGTAAACGACTGGTGCCTTATCTGTTACTCAGCGAACAAATGCCTGGTGGTAAACCGGTTTTGCAAGCGCCCATTCCACTGGATCCGCTGCCTTATCAACAACAATCTTATTGGGATTTAGTGATCCGCGCCATGCAAGGGGTGGTGTCACCACAAGGTACCGGCTCTCGCTACGGCAATACCCAAACTTATACCCTAGCGGCAAAAACCGGTACCGCACAAGTGGTTGCCCGACCTAAAGTAGACGAAGAAGATAATCAAGATGCGTTACCCGAACGTTTTCGTGATCATCATTGGTTTATCGCTTATGCACCAGTCGATAAACCACAAATTGCCATTGCAGTGATTTCAGAAAATAGCAATATTGCTATCGACATCACACGAACTATATTAAATTATTATTTAGGTAGTAATAACACCACGGTGAAGGCCGCCCCAATGCCTCTTAATGGAAACGACAATGGTCATTAATCAATTAAAAAACCGCTTTAAAAAAACACCGTATACCAGCCATTACCGTACCATTTGGCAATATATTCACGTCGATCCGGTTTTATTATTTTTTTTATTACTCTTATGTGTCGCCGGCTTATTTATTCTCTATAGCGCTAGCAGCCAACACCCACGTGCGGTTGAAATTCAATCCATGCGCTTTTTGTTGGCCTTTGTCGTGATGCTAATCGTCGCACAAATCTCGCCCGCCTCTTGGCGGCGTTTTGCCCCCTGGATTTATTTATTAGGGCTCACCCTACTGATCGTAGTATTGATTATCGGACACATTGGCAAAGGCGCGCAGCGTTGGCTCAACTTTGGTTTTATCCGTTTCCAACCAGCAGAATTATTGAAATTAGCCATTCCCTTATTATTAGCCTGGTATTATCACCGCACCCATTTACCATTGAGTTTTAAATCATTTTTAATTGCGTTACCGATTATTCTCATCCCCGCTGTGCTTACCGCTAAACAACCCGATTTGGGTACCGCCATCCTATTAGTGATTGCTGGCGGCAGTGTATTATTTTTAGCCGGATTACGCTTTCGCATCATGTTTCTAATCACCGCTGGCATTGCTGCTTGTGTGCCTTTTGTTTGGTATTTATTGCATGATTATCAACGAAAACGCGTTTTAACTTTTTTAAACCCAGAGCGTGACCCCTTAGGTTCTGGCTATCATATTATCCAGTCAAAAATCGCCATTGGTTCAGGCGGCATGTTTGGTAAAGGTTGGTTACTCGGTACTCAATCCCATTTACAATTTTTGCCAGAACATTCCACTGACTTTATTTTTGCCGTCTGCGGAGAAGAATTCGGTTTTATTGGTAGTTTAATCTTAATCGCATTTTATATGTTAATTGTATTACGTGGACTGTATATTACTATCCATGCGCAAGACACTTTTTCACGTTTATTAGCCGGTAGCTTAACCATTACATTTTTTGTGTCATTTTTTATCAATATGGGCATGGTAACTGGTATTTTACCCGTAGTCGGCGTACCCTTACCGCTGATTAGTTATGGCGGCTCTTCGATGGTGACGATGATGATAAGTTTCGGTATCCTCATGTCTATACAGACACATAGAAAACTAGTCGCCACTTAATAGGTCGCATTACTGATTGCG
>DATAXC010000106.1:0-2869 GCA_036266895.1 Gammaproteobacteria bacterium | reverse complement strand
AGGGGTAAAGCAATTTCTTCTTTTGAATTTTCTTGAGCAATGGTTGAATTAAGTAAATCATATGCAGGTGACAAGCTGACTATCTGATTTCTGACGATGAGAGAGAAATTTTTTAAATGCATGTCTTCATTGCCTATGAGAAAGTTAAATAGAGTAAGTTTAAATAGTTTTACAAATTCTACTTTTGGAAAAGTACAAAATGCTGAAATTATATTGGCTACTTTTTCCATTGAGCTGTCATATTTTGTATTGCGATCTAAGCCTGATAATTGTGTAAAGTCTTCTATTGCCAGCTTTTTATTATGACCCACTCGATCAAATCGCTTTATGAAATACGTCATGCTATTGTCTTTGGCATAAATTAATCCATGTACAGGTACGTCAAGGCCAATCGTAGTTGCTAACGACATGGTAATCGCTTCGTTCTCTGGTAACTCAGGAAAATATTCGCTGGGTGTTTTTAAAATGTAGTGACCATTTTTATCGACAATTTCAAAATGTTGTTCTTTTATTCTGAGTTGTGCACTTAATTTGGTTTGTACGCCCTGAATAGACATTTTTCCTGCACGGGCTATTGCTTCCATGCGTTGTTCTGAAGCGCTTAATTGTAGTGGCCAGAGATTTTTTAATTGCGGGGACAGTAATCGTAATCCACGTTGTGAATAATTTTCTTGATCTTGAATGGGTTCATAAGTAATTGGACAGCGTTTCATTTCAATTCCTCAATCGTTACTGCACCTACAACATCTTGCCCGACTTTTAATAATTGTTCAAAATAATCATTTTTATCTAATTTGTATTTTCGTAATAATGCTTCAAGCATGACACCTTCTGGTAGTAAGCCTTCAAAAAAAGAAGGAAATTTATTAAATTCATATACAGTTTGTTTTACAGGCATTGTCAGAGAAATCGGCGCACCTTGATAATCGGCGGCATAGGTAAAACGATATTGTTCATGATTTAATTTTTCTAAAATACCAGCAACTATGCCATTAACTAAAACACGCGCTTTTTTCATCAGTTATTCTCCGTGGTTTGTGAAAAAGGGGTTTCAATCTTGATTTGAATGTTTAAAACATGCAATACTTTTAATAAGGTATTGAGTTGTACGGTTTCCTTGGCTTTTTCGATATCAAATACGACGGTTTTTCCAACACCAGCTAGCTTGGCTAATTCTAACTGCGACAAGCCGCTTTGTTTACGGCAATACCGCACAGTCTGTGCAAGTTGCGTCGGGGTCATAAATTCACCTTAAAGTAAGCATATATTACCGTTATAGCAGTAATATAGGTAAAAATAAAGCGTAATAAAGCTTTTTTGAATAAAAATTGTTTATTATTACTGCTATAACGGTAATATATACTTATTTTATCTATTAAAAGTGCTCAATGCGAGGAAAATGGTTAAAAATACTGTTATAACGGTATTTTATCTTCGATATCATACACTGTAATTGCAGTTGAAGTAATGAGGTGGTAGTTTGTGGCCTGCAAATCGCGATTCTCCCCTTAAGAAACCCCATCGCGTAATAACACTTGAAAATGCATAAATCGCATTTTCAAGTGTAATGGGTATATTAATAATATTATTGTTATCCACGGTATGTTTTATTATGGAAAAAGTTGATGTTGTAATTATTGGTGCTGGTGCTGCAGGTTTGATGTGTGCCATTGAAGCCGGTAAGCGTGGTCGTAAAGTTTTAGTGTTAGAGCAAGCGAATAAGCCTGGCAAAAAAATTCTTATGTCGGGCGGCGGGCGTTGCAACTTTACCAATTATCATATCCATCCTGAAAATTATATTTCACATAATCCACATTTCTGTAAATCCGCTTTAAGTCGTTATACACAATGGGATTTTATTGATTTAGTAAAAAAACACCATATTCCCTTTCATGAAAAAACGTTAGGACAATTATTTTGCGATCACAAATCACAAGCGATTCTGAATTTGCTGTTAGCTGAATGTGAACAAGCAGAAGTAGAAATTCGTTTAAATACTATCATCGAACAGATTGAAAAAGTCAGCGATCATCATTTTAAAGTGATGAGTAGCCGCGGGCATTTTCATTGTCAATCGTTGGTGATTGCGAGTGGCGGTTTATCTATACCGACGATGGGCGCTAGTCCGTTTGGTTACCAAATTGCCGAACAATTTGGTATTAACGTTTGGCCAACGCGCGCTGGTTTAGTGCCGTTTACCTTGCAACCCGCAGAAAAAGAAAAATTTGCGAACCTTTCTGGTGTTGCAGTGGATAGTGTAGTGAGCAATGAGCGAATTAGCTTTCGCGAAAACATATTATTTACCCATCGTGGTTTAAGCGGCCCCGCTATTTTACAGATTTCTTCTTATTGGCAAGCTGGTGAGACGATTCATATCAATTTATTGCCAGAGATGGATGTATTGAAATTGCTTCAATCTGCAAAGCAAACACAACCACAAAAACAAGTAAAAACAATGATGGCAGACTGTTTACCGAAACGCGTTGTCGATATATTTTTAAATGCGATTATTGCAGAAAAGAAAATCGCTACGATTTCTCAGCAGCAGCTTGAGATGGTAGCTAAGGCTATTCAGGCTTGGTTGGTTAAGCCAAATGGTACCGAAGGCTATCGCACGGCAGAAGTCACTTTGGGCGGTGTAGATTGCGATGCCATTTCTTCAAAAACCATGGCGAGCTTAGTGATACCTGGATTATTTTTTATTGGTGAAGTGTTAGATGTGACAGGTTGGCTTGGTGGTTATAATTTTCAATGGGCTTGGGCTTCCGGTTGGGCAGCGGGTCAGGTGGTGTGAGGTAGATGACTTTGTTGCGTGAAAGTAGTGATACCTTTGAGCAAGTGGCGTTGTTGAATAAATAAATCCGCTGGA
>DATAXC010000104.1:0-7667 GCA_036266895.1 Gammaproteobacteria bacterium | reverse complement strand
GCCCAGAGGATTGGTTTGATAACTACGCAAGATAGAAGATATTTCATTTTCGCTTAACGACTCGAAAGTTATTTTTTTTACGAAAGTAGGTATTTTGCCGTCAATCATCTGGATTGCGCCAACACAATCTCTACCTATACTAGCTAATAAGTCAAATGGTTGATTTGTTGCGACATGAAATTTAGTTTGAATTCTTGCTCTGATTTGTTGGTTATCCGGCAGCAGATTGTCAAAGAAATTGTAAACAATATCACCCGCGAATGGCTGTTCTACCAATGGTAATGATAATGAAATAGGTCGCGCACCGGGTGTATTTAGCCATGTCTGGTCGTAGGCAAACGTCAAGCCACCTTTTATGGCTTTCTCTAGCTTGCCTATTAAAATACCGTTCATTAATACATTAAGAATACGATTGTGTGATTTCATCATTACCACTCTTCTTTCCATTTATTCTTTGGCGCGGGTTCATTTTTGGCAGTTAACTGTATATCCAGGCCAAGTGCCGAAAGAATTCGGAATAATGTGTCTATTTGTGTGCTTTCAGGCCTAATTTCAAATTCTGAAATAGTCTGTTGTTTTAATCCCACCAACTTACCCACAGCGGCTTGACTTAATTTAAGCTTTTTACGTTGATTGACGACTAATAAGGCTAGTTCTTTTGGCGAGTGAATAAGCATGATAAGAAACTCCTGCTTAGATAAAGGTTGCCTTTTACCCCCTATAACGGGTAAAGTCAATTTTACCCCCTATAACGGGTAAAGTCAATTTTATCCGTTATAGGGGGTAAAATTAAATTTACCTGTCACCCCGTTTGAAGGTTCGGGTTAGGCGCTAATTTGGGTGTTCGTCGATTTAAAATAATCATAAACAGGCATCCTGTTATCACCAATGCCATACCTATTAACGTGATTTGATCGGGGAACTCATGCAGGGATAAATCGTATAATAAAAAATAATGTCGCAAAACAACCTAATCCAGAACTAATGCGAATAAAGTAATTGAATGGTTTATGCGGTTTTAACGATTTTATGTTTCCATTTCGTAATTCGATCAGCGTCAATAAAAAACAGACAGTATTTTGAAAAAATAAATAGCATAGTAGGCAAAAGGCATTGTTTATTTTTTGTGCAATTTCTGGAAATGCCCATAAGTTTATCTTAAGTTCAACGCTCTATAATGAAATTATAGTAACAAAAATAAAAAATCATTTAAAACACATTCTACAGAAAAATCATATTATTGTTGTAAATCGTATTAATTTATAGAAATTGAATAGTTACATAGGAATATATGACAATAACGCGCAATAACAACAAGCTATCTACCACTCAGCACCTATCTTTTTTCTCTAGTAATAGTGCGCCCTATGTTTCTGAGCCGATTAAACAGATTGAAGCTGTAATGAAAGATGCATTTACGCCAGATCCTGTCTCTGGTGTCTGTTTGTATCCTGAATGGCAAGCAGAAGCAGCTCGTGTTTATGCCATCATACAACAAAGAGGCTATCGCGCCATACTCCAGTACGAAATAGAAAGAGATGCTTCGCCTTCGCCGATTGCTGCACTTTTCTTAGCGATATTACATCAGTTTGGTGATGAATTTTCAGAAAAATCAGCATTTTTGGCGGCTTATTACTATTATCGGGCGGCATTTCATCAATTGCCGACAGAACCAGTGTTGTTGATGAATTTACTTTATCAGCATGTAAATAAACTGCTTGTAACAAATACATTAGCTGTTTATTGTGCGTTAATTGCATTATATCAAGATTTAAATTTAAATAGAAAGAATTTGTCTGAACAAGAAATTCGTTTTAAAGAAAAATTTAATTCTGCAGATATAGAGCAAGAAGCATTATTTATTTTGGTGCATAATCATGCAAATCAAACAGAGAAATTTTTTTACCTTGGTTTAATACATGAAAGCGGTATTTTTTTTGGCACACCAGATCCTGCTGCAGCTGAACTTTTTTATTTTTTGTCATCGGTACAGCAAAATAAAAGTGACAGACGAGAACAAGAAAAAGATGATTTGAGTGAACAAATTAAAAAAGGATTACAGCATGTTTATGCTGCTTTGCTAAAAATACAAGAGAAAGTAGAGACACAAGAAAAATTGTCTATTATTGATGATGCTGTATCATCTGTTTCTTCACAGCAAGAGCTAGATGATGCACATCAACAAGATAAAAGTGATATACATAAACAAGCCGAAAAAAGGCTGTATGGGTTGGCTTATACTGCCTGGGTACAGATACGAGGGGATATAGAAATACGTAAACAACCACCAGCAGATGCTAGATTGTTTTCCCCTTTATTTTTTCATCAGGCACAAATATGTGAAAAAAATAACGATTTTCTGGATGCAATAGAGTGGTATGAGCGTGCAGTTTATTGTGGCAATGGTGAAGCTTTACAATCTTTTTATCAGCTAGCAAATACTAATAAATTACCTAAAAATGAATTACAGCTGAAAATTGCTGCAATGCGTGAATTCCAATCTATTCTTTTTTCCAGTAAAGATAAGCCATCTAAACGGGTAAAAAATAAGAATTTTCTTACTGTGCCCAATCTTGAGCGGACGGTTGTTACTGCTTCTGAAGCTGTCACGGCTTCAGATAAAGCATTAACTGAAAGAGATAAATTTATTTCTATTCTTTTCGAGCAACATAGAATTTGGGGAAAAAATCCACCCGATGGCATTAAGGCATTAACTGATTTAATAAAAAACGTGCCTCTTTATACCCGAGAAGATATTTATGCAATTCTTTCTGGTAAATTAAAGTTATCCAAAAAACGCGAACCGCATACGATATTACTTTATTATGCAGCATTGTATCCAAATTATGGAAATTTATTAGATAATCTATTGATACTTTTAGCTGATAAAGAAAAAAAGCAAGCTTATGAAGCGAGAGTCGAAGAAGAAATCAAAACAATATTACAGCATATCAAGCCATTTTTGATGAGTTATACAAAAAACAGTCAAGACAAATTGAGAGAAATAATAGCTATACTTGAAGAGAACTCTATATTAAATAAGCAATCTTCTACAATAGAGCGTTGGCAAAAAGTAATGGCCTATATTTTAGTTACTATTGAAAACCAGCAAAATGATAGAGATATTGTTCGAATTTACGAAATGATTTTAGGTGAGGGGGTTAAGCAGCATTTAAAAAGTGATCATAAAGGTGGCTATGTACCTGCCAATAGCAGGTGGCAATCAATAGCGCTTAGTGAGCATCGATCATTGTCTATTTATAAGCCTAAGTCAAAAAGTACTTTGAATCTGCCGGCTCATTTGCCACCTGCAGCGGATGCTTCGCAGAAAGCAAAGCAAAGTTTACAAAGCGTGCCCGCTTTGCAAAAATTATTTGACGATTTTGTCGTAGTTGATGCTGATGCTAAAGAAGCACCTAAAAAAACAGATGAAAAAGAAGAAGAGAGTAACCAAGCTACGCCAAGCAGCAAAGATTTGGCAGCTAGCCCTGCTTCTAGATCGAAACGTAAATAAAATTCGGGGCGGGTTGTGTTATCATCCTGGGTGTGTTTTCATGCAAATTTATCCGGAATAAAACGATATTTAGCAATCCGACGTTGTCGTCGATAGTTGCGTAGCATATTTTCTATTATTCTCAGTGGATACGTGATGCGATAAAAAATAGAACGATGAATTGCACGAATTGTTCTTTTTAAATTACGATTTTGTCGTAACAAAGTATAAGTGTAATCATAAGCTGGAAAAATCACAGTAAATGCCTGTTTGATTTCTTGCCAGGCGGATTGAAATTCAATACTATTAAAATCAATTTCATCTTTGGCGAGTCGCATCATCAACGCATGTAGTTGCACGCATAATGGCACCACCGCAGCGAGCCGATGCGTTTTAAAGGCTTCATCAGTATAATCATGATGGTTTAAGCTGCGGTCTAAAAAGGTTTTAGCGTACTCATTAATCGCTGTATCATTTAATGGTTGAGCTATCCCTAAACTTTGATGGATGCGCTGCAACTCTACAACAGGATCTTGTAACATTTGTTCATAAGCTACGACCACACGTTTTTTTCCATGTGTTCCTTCAATGGCTGCATAGGTACAAACTAACCAGCTCATCATGCCGATTTCTAATTCAGTATCAAAAAACTTTTGATGGGAATGCGCAATCGCTAAGGGATTTCTAATTGTAATAATATAATGTTCGTCGACAGTTAATGTTTTGAAAACCGCTTGCCAAAACGGTAGAATTTTTACCGTATGCGGATCTTTAAATCCCCAATGTTGGGTAGCGGCCAACCGTTGTTGTAGTAAACGTATGGCATCTTGTTGATAGTGGCGTAAAGTAGGGTGTTGGTTAATTTCAGTATCGGTTAAGCGGCCTACAGTTAACCAATTATCGTTTAATGCATGATGCACGCCGCGATTAATTTTATACAAAATGTCGGCATCTTCCCAAAATCCTTTTTCATTATGTTGATTGCCTGGCAGTAACCGATCGCCTAAATCAATACCAAGGGCAAGCAGTGAGCGGGTAATCGCACTGGTGCCGCTTCTACCCATCCCTAAAACAATAAAAACATTTTTTTGTATTAATGCGAGGTTATCCATGATTTGTTATCCTAATCGAAATAATTCATTGCTTCTTGTAGCGATTGCACTGCGACGATAGTCATACCCTCTACAGTTTTTTTGTTGGCATTACCATGTGGGATGATCGCAGTTTTAAATCCATGTTTCGCCGCTTCTTTTAAACGTTCTTGACCACCTGGTACTGGGCGCATTTCGCCAGCGAGACCTAATTCACCAAAAACAATTAAGTCATGCGGTAATGGACGATTGCGTAAACTGGAGAGTACAGCAAATAAAATTGGCAAATCGGCTGCTGGTTCAACAATTTGCAAACCACCAACGACATTTAAAAAGACGTCCATGCCATGCGTCATAATGCCAGTATGGCGATGTAAAATCGCTAATAACATAGACAGACGCTGTTGTTCTAAACCAACTGATAAACGACGTGGATTAGCCATGTGGCTTTGATCGACTAAAGCTTGCACTTCTACCAGTAAAGGGCGTGACCCTTCTTTGGTCGCGGTGATAATGCTGCCGGCAACCGGTTGCGTGCCACGTGAGAGGAAAATAGCAGAAGGGTGGTTGACTTCACGTAAGCCTTTTTCTGTCATGGCAAAAATGCCTAATTCATTGACCGCTCCAAACCGGTTTTTAACCGCGCGTATCATGCGATAGCGACTGTCTTGTTCCCCTTCGAAGTACAACACCGTGTCAACCATATGTTCTAAAACGCGTGGCCCAGCTAAATGACCTTCTTTGGTGACGTGACCGACTAAAAATAAAGCAGTGCCGGTTTGTTTTGCATAATTGACTAATTGCATGGCACTTTCTCTGACTTGGCCGACCGAACCCGGTGCAGAAGAGAGTTGAGCGGTATACATGGTTTGGATAGAATCAATCACCAACACTTGTGGTTTTTCTTTTTGGGCGTGTTGTAAAATGGTTTCAACGTGGGTATCGGCTAATAGCCATACTTGCTGCTCAGATAGGCCGAGGCGCCTGGCACGCAGCGTGACTTGCTGGTTAGATTCTTCGCCAGTCACGTATAATACTTTCAGGGTTTGGCTGAGATGAGCGATAGCTTGTAATAAGATGGTTGATTTACCGATACCCGGGTCACCGCCTAATAAAATGGCGGAACCCATGATAATACCGCCGCCCAAAACGCGGTCTAATTCTTGTAAACCCGAAGAGAGTCGGATGGTTTCTTGTAAAGTGACATCTGCCATGCGTGTTATGATAGTATCTTGGCCGGCATAACCTTGATAACGCGAATACGACGGGGTGGGTTGGCTAATTTCTTCGACAATGGTATTCCATTCGTTGCAACCAGTACATTGACCAGTCCATTTCGGATAGAGGATGCCGCAAGATTGGCAGCTAAAAGTAAGTTTAGGTTTAGGCATAGGAGTATAGTATGGTTTTTCAGTCCAGTTATCCAGATAGTCATTATCAAGATTACACTTTTAGTGCAGATAAAAAAAAGTTAGATTTAAATTATCTTTATAATATGCTCTGTATTCCTTCTCGCTACTCTACCGGGTTGCCGCCTGAACGTTTTCCTTTGGTGATTGAAAATTCGCTTTGTTTTTCAATTTTTTATCAAGATAAGCAAGTTGGGTTTGCTCGAGTGATTACCGATTTCTCTGAGTTTGCTTCCTTGTGGGATTTGTTTATTGATGAACCGCATCGACGCAAGGGGGTAGGGCAAGCGCTATTGAAATATTTATTTAACCATCCGCGTTTAGTGGGGATTTTCCGTTGGTTTTTGATGACAGAAGATGCGCATGGGTTATATCAGAAATTTGACTTTAAAACGGAAGTGTATAACTCCTATATTATGATGAAAGTGAATAGTATTTAGGCTTTACCCCTCACCCGCCGCGCTTTGCGCGTCGGCCTCTCCCACAAGGGGAGAGGCAAAAGCTCTCTAGGCGTATTTATGCAACAACACTCCCACAAGAGGAGAGGCCGTGCTTATAATTGTCAATGATGAATAGTAGAATATACGAAAAAAGTGATGAGTATCGCCTCTCCCCTTGTGGGAGAGGCCGACGCGCAAAGCGCGGCGGGTGAGGGGTAAACGAGGTATACTCATTAACCACCCATTTTTAATGTTTCCCAATATTCCTCTAATAACCCCAGCGTTTCTTCACCTAAATCCGTTTGAAATTGACCATGCTTCATGATATCAGCACCAGGATAAACCGTGGTATTGTTGCGAATATTGTCTGGCAGCATTTTTCGCGCCGCCAAGTTTGCAGTGGCGAATTTTGTCTGTAAAGCAGCGATCGCGGCAATATCCGGTCGCAACAAGAAATTGATAAAGGCATAAGCATTATCTTTATGTGGCGCATTAAAAGGAATAGCTAAAGTGTCCACCCAAATAACAAAACCTTCTTTTGGATAAATAAATTGAATGTTTGAATTTTCTTCATAAGCTTTAAACGCATCGCCATTCCAAGCAGCACCAATCGTTGCATCTTCATCAATAATAATAGAGGTCACTGCATCACTGGCAAACACTTTCACGTTTGGCATCAGAGCTTGCAGTTTTATAAACGCGGCTTTGATATGATCTGGGTTTCGATCGTTAGCTGAATACCCTAATGATAATAAGGCAACAGAAAATAATTCGCGCATATCGTTTAATAGCATCAATTGATTTTTGAAGCGGGGTTCCCATAATGTTGACCAACCGGTAATCGTATTGGGTGAATAATAATGCTGATTAACAAAAATGCCAGTGACACCCCAAATAAAAGGAACACTATATTCTCCTTTTGGATCATAGGCAGGATGTAAAAAGGTAGGATCGATATATTTGAAGTTAGATAATTTGCTGGTGTCTAATTTTTCTAACATATTTTGTTTGCGCATGCGATCGACAAAATAGCTGGAGGGCAAGATAATGTCATAACCCGGGTTGCCAGTGGCACGCAATTTAGCATACATGACTTCGTTGTTTTCATAAGTGGTCAAATTGACGTTAATGCCAGTTTCTTTTTCAAATTGTTGGATCACTACATCGGGTATTTCACCAGCCCAAGCGTAGACATTGACGACTTGCTTAGTCGCGTGACTAGCGAGTGAAAAGA
>DATAXC010000099.1:0-1729 GCA_036266895.1 Gammaproteobacteria bacterium | reverse complement strand
CGAGAAAAAACATCCGCATCACGAAACGTGTAAAATTATGATGCTTGATCTCTAAGATTCCATCATCACAAACAAATGGGGCCTTCTGCGATCTGCTGATGCTTCGCAAGCAACTCTTTTTTGTTAAAATGTAAGCGTTCGGCAATCTACATTGCCGAACGCTTACGGTATAACTGTTAAAACTTTCAAAGAAAGCAATTTCGCAAGCCTACCAACTACCAATGAATCCGAGTTGCTTTAGCGTGCTGACAGAACCCATCTCAAATATAAATTTTTTGATAGAAAACTTTTTTCGTTTTTTCTTTGGAATTCATATAAGTTATCAAAAGATGCCCATGACGAATGACTGCACTTTCTGCAAAATATCCTTTTGGAGGGATTATAGATGCTTGTAATTTTCTTGGCATTTTAAATACTTGAATAACATTTTCTTTGGAGTTTGAACTTTGATGACATATTGAATCTCAGAAAATTATATAAACTAAATTTATTCTAAATGTTGCTTAACAAACGCAGCTGGCTTAATTACCGATATTCCTTGATAACCAGATATATCTAACAAATCCTTATCACCACTTATAATGATTTTAACTCTCGAAGATATAGCACATGCAACAAATTTATCATCGTCAGGATCACATGATACCGGTTCATGTAATTTTTCAGCTATATGAAGCTCCGATTTTATAGTTAACAATTCAATAAACGCAGACAAATCGATTGCAGGATACTTCTCTGATAGCTGTTTAGATACACGATCATATTCTTCTAGGATTTATTGTGAAACAATCAGAGTAACTCGATTTGCTTGCCAATCTCTCAAAATTTGGTATGGTCGCCCAGCCCAGAATATGCCAGAAATAAAAACATTCGTATCCAAAATAATTTTCACAATTATTCTCGCACTTTTTTTATTGCTTTTTTAACATCCTCTTTTTTGAGGCCTGCTTTTTTTGCTTGTTTTCTAGCCCGATCAATCAAATGATCAAAGTCTTTCATGGATGGCGGTGTAACAATTTTAAGAATAATGACATCCTTTTCTCCTAGAACTACAAATTGATTACCCTCGGTCAACCCCATCGCTTTTCTAATTTCTTCTGGAATCACAACCTGTCCTTTTGAGGACATTTTAGTAGTTGCAAATGATTTCATAAATTCTTCTCCGATTAATCTTACAAGAAAGAAATAAGGTATTCATGGATCTCCCGGGGCCGCCTAGTTCGAGCTCGCATAAAGTATGCTGCCAATAGAGTGGCTAATTTTCGTTTCATAACAAATGCTTCACGACCTCGATTAATGTATCAAATATACGATTTGCACCAATCCAGCGTGTGATTCCTATATTTGTAATTTTCTCCGCAACTTTTGGAGTAGCTCCACACAGAAAAACGGTAACACCGCGATTATGAAATTGTTCGATGATTTCACTGAATGTTTGCAGGCCTGTGATATCCATAAAAGGCACATCATTTAACCGAAAAATAATATTTTTTGGATCTGAATGCGTTATCGCAAAAGCACGTTCCATTTTTTCAGCAACACCAAAAAAGAATGGTCCTTGAATCACATAGACAAGCGTATCTTTAGGTAAGCTGACACCACTATTTAGCAGTTCGCTAGTCAATGATTCATGATTTAGTTGCTCAATTGCGGTGAATTGAATCATACGACGAATAAAAAATAGCATAGCAAGAATAACGCCGATGTTGACTGCAACAACCAGGTTAGT
>DATAXC010000056.1:0-10803 GCA_036266895.1 Gammaproteobacteria bacterium | reverse complement strand
TTGTTGGAAAAACACCCCTCACCCGCAGCAGAGTTTACCCCGCACTTGTTGCGGGGCAGCGGCCTCTCCCACAAGGGGAGAGGCAAAAAGCTTTAATCTTATTTATTCAACAACACTCCTTGTAGGAGAGACGAAAAACGCTAGTAGGTTGGGCTGAGCTTGCGAAGCCCAACAATCTGCGAAGCCCAACAATAGCAATAGCGAGAAAAAGGGGTACCCATCACCTTCCTAAAACAGGCGCTCTAGCTGGCCGAACCTCGATCATCTCATCAATCACTTCAGCTTTATACCCTGCTTTCAGACAAGCGTTTTGCCATGCTGTTCGCAATGACTCATCTTCAATAGTAATCACTGGCGATTCACCGGGTGGATTAGTCGCTTTAAAACATTCAAGCATGGTTGCAAATATTTCAGCATTATTCTTCACTGTTTTTAATTCATCCGCATAAACGGAAAATAATAGAATATTTGTTTGTTTATCAATAACGTTCTTATGCTTTTCCCCGTCTGAATTTATTTCACCGCTTAGATGATAATTTTTTTTAGCTAACACTTCTTGAATTGCTTTTACATTTTCTTCATCAAGAAAATGAGCTGCTGACTTGGCAGACACCACAGTCGCCTCAGACTGCGATTGCTCTGGGGTCGATTTCCACTTTAAGTTGCAGTTTGATGCGAAAGATACTTTTTTTGGTTGTGACGGCGCTGCCTTATTGTGTTGCGCACAATAATTTGCAGCTAATGCTGGAATCATATTTCGACAACTCGCAATGAAATTTTGTCTTACTTCATCAGGTAAATCTTTCCCCTTTTCTTTTTCTTCTGCTAAAAATCGCTCTATCAAGCCTTTAAAAGCGTTTTGTGTTTCAAGAGGTGCGAGACGATAAGCCTCTAAAAGATTAGCAAGCGTGACAGGATGCAGAGGGGAGGTTAGAAAAGCTTGGTTTAAAAATGCATAAACACGACTATCCCCCCCAATGGGTGATAAACCCATCTCAGCAAGAAGCGTCTTGCATTTGCTTGCAAAACCCTGCTGATCATGACAATAGTAACTATACGCATTAAACAACTCACATTGTTCATCATAAAGTGCGCGCTGTTCCTGCTCTGTTATAGCAGAACATGCTTCTAATATTTTTGGATCACGCATAGCCTGTGATAAGGGTTGATCTGTCGTCGCTAACATAGGAAGCAATTTTGCGGTAATCCGGCCACAGCTACTCAGATCACTTTGCAGTCTTACTGTTGATGGGATAATAGAAATACCAGGAAATATTTCCTGAACAATATCTCGACATTTCCGCAAATCTTCCAAGTTTGTAAAATTTTCTAAATTTCCAAATGGTTCGCCGATGACCGCTTCCTTTGTACGGGGATCGATGACAACAAAACCGAAGTGATATCCTTCTGGTAAATATAAAGGACAAATAATCCGTGCGTAAAAATCTCGGTTATCACTATCACTCCATAGGTTTTTTGCTTTTTTCAATTCCTTTTTAAACGTGCCGGGAAAAGGGGCCAGCGTAAATTTGCTACGAAAAGGACATAAGATAGTGGGGTGCCGATGAGGATAATCACGCCACAAATAAGCTTGCACCAGAGGTTGCAAATGCGCCGAATAATCAATAACTTGATGAAATTCAACGCCTTGCTCGTAACGATATTTTTTCTTTGGCTGGGAAGAGCCTCGTGTTTTAGCCATGTTAATACCCCAAAAATGTGTTGTTTTAACTACTTATACTAATTGATGTTCAAAAATAAGTCAACTTCTACATAAACCCGCAATCGGTGACCTGTTGTGAATAGCATTCTGCCATAATATTCGGCGTAACCCAACTCCAATGCGCCGTTTCAGCTGGGCGCCAGGCATCTTTGGCAAAAATGATAGTATTGACTATATTTTCCGTTCCCTGATAAAAACAATGGCCATTTTCTAAATAAGCACGGTTCCACTGGGCGGATTGAAAAGCCGTGACATGTTCTTTAAATTGCACCACATCTTTGCTGGTAGCTAATTCTTCGTTACTTTTATATAAGGGTAACCAGCCATGAAAACGATGGTTTTTAATTTCTTCTACGGTTGGACAAGTTTCGGGGAGAGCGTGTAGAGGCGTTTGATGAAGGGTGTTGATGAATAAAACGATGAATAATATTTTTTTGCGATGCATAATAGAGGCTCCTAATAGTTAAGAATTGTTAATTAATAGTATTAATAGTTGATAAATTTCATAGAAAAACAGTGGATTGTGTTGCAGAAAATAAGATGACGCTGTTGAACAAATAAATACGCTAACGTTTTTTGCCTCTCTCACAAGGGGCGTTGTTGAATAAATACGCCTAGAGCGCTTTTGGGAGAAGCAAAAACTACTTAATTTTTCGCAGCATTGTGGCGTATTCTTTATTCAACGCCACACATTACCCTTTGGAGTATGATTATGCAATCACTTGATGAAAACAACACTGAAAATTCGGTCGCCTGGAAACCATTTCTAACCATCTTATTCGAATCATTGCTCGCATTTTATCTAGCAACGTTTTGCCTAGCTATGTATTTCTTATATCGTCCCGCGCACTGGCTGACCTTAGGCATCGTCATGGTATTACTTTATTTATTTGTCATTGTTTTTTGCGCAAAGCGGGTATTTAAAAAATTACCGGTAGCAGCAATTATGCTCGCTATCCCAATCGCACCCTTATTAGCCTTATTTATAATTGTTTCGTTAATTCCAGTGTTACAATGGTTAAAAACCTAATTACGCTATTTCTTCGACAAGCGTTTCTACTAACTGACGTTTCTTAATCTGTTGTTTTCTTCTGCCAATACCATAATACTCAAAACCCGCCGCGCGTACTTGCTCAGGATTATATTGGTTGCGTCCATCTAAAATAATCGGTTGGCACATTAAGTTTTTCATCGCAGCAAAATCTGGATAGCAAAATAATTTCCATTCGGTTACCAAAGCTAGCACGCTAACGTCACGCAACGCATCATATTGATTTTCTGTTAATGATAATTGACCTGACTGCAACCAATGCGCAACCACCGGCATGGTTTTCGCAACTTGCATCGCGGCCGGATCGTAAGCATGTACACGTGCGCCGCGTTTGATGACATTTTCAATGAATACTAAAGAAGCCGCTTCTCGCATATCATCGGTACCCGGTTTAAAAGCTAATCCCCACACGGCAATAGTAATATCAGATAAATCTTCGCCAAAAATATCGGTGACTCTCTCAGATAGAATATGTTTTTGTAACGCATTGCGTTGCTCAACCGCTTGCAAAATCACAGGTTGCACTTGATGTTGTTCGGCCATTTTTACTAATGCGCGTACATCTTTAGGGAAACAAGAACCACCATAGCCACAACCAGCGTTAAGAAACGCGCTACCAATTCGTGCATCAGAACCAATGCCAATACGCACTTTTTCTATATCGACATCCATTTTTTCACAAAGGACTGCCATCTCATTCATAAAAGAAATGCGCGTTGCTAACATGGCGTTAGCGGCATATTTAGTCATTTCCGCATCTTTGACACTCATAAAATAAATACGTTCTGGATTACGCAAAACTGGATTACGTAAAATCGGCGAATATAAATCAGACATCATTTTTTTGGCATGCTCTGAAGATAAACCAATAATAATACGATCAGGTTGCATAAAATCTTCAATCGCCGCACCTTCACGTAAAAATTCTGGATTACTGACCACATCAAAAGAAATGATTAAACCACGTTGTTGTAAAGTGTGCTGTATGGTTTGTTGTACTTGATCTGCCATGCCTACCGGTACAGTAGATTTATCTACGACAACACAATATTTATTAATCTTATTACCAATATCTTTTGCTGCATCAAGCACATATTGAATATTAGCTGCACCCGCTTCATCGCTGGGTGTCCCTACTGCAATGAAAATAGCATCTGGCTCTGCAGAAACAGCAAACAAAGAAGTGGCAAATTGCAAACGGCCTTGCTGGGTATTGCTGATGATCATCTCTTCCAGGCCAGGTTCATAAATAGGTAATATACCTTGATTTAAGTCGTGAATTTTTTTTTCGTTAATATCAATACAGAAAACATGGTTACCCAGTTCAGCAAAACATGCGCCGGTGACTAAACCGACATAGCCGGCGCCTATTATGGTGATGTTCATTTAGATCTCCTTTTTATACGTATATACGCCTCGAAATTGATTTTGCAGCGTTGTTACATGAACGAAGTAATGACCCTCTCCCGCCATTGTTGGGCTTCGCAAGCTCAGCCCAACCTACGCGGGCACCCTCCCCCATAAGTGGGGGAGGGGATAAAATCCGAATTCATCGTATCATCGAAAGAAAAAACGTTGACCTATCTATTATCCCGTTTACCCCTCACCCGCCGCTGCGCGTCGGCCTCTCCCACAAGGGGAGAGGCAATCCTTATGTTTTCATCTTGTACTAACATGAAAAATCGCCTCTCCCCTTTGTGGGGGCGTTGTTGAATAAATAAGATTAAAGCTTTTTGCCTCTCCCCTTGTGGGAGAGGCCGACGCGCAGCGGCGGGTGAGGGGTAAATTCCAACACACCAACCAGACAAATATTACCTCTTATAAATAACCACCTTATCTCCACGTTCATTACTAAAAACTTGCACAGGCACCAATGGAATATCTTGTAACACCGCTGTCCACACATTCGCTTCTTTTTTATTGATACGAACGGCTAAATAATCATAGTGCCGCCATTTTTCATCCGACAATGCCCGAACATCACTATACTCACGTACTTTTTTAAACAACGTAGCGCCGCCAAAATGTTGGGAATAATACATGAGTTGATAATCGTTTGCATATAAATTTGCATGTGCAGGTACTTGTGTCGCCAACCACTGACCCGCATCCGCAATATAAGCCTTGGAATATCCCCATTGCAGCCAGCCAGCTAATGCGGAAAACAAAATCGCGCCTGCTACAAAAAACAAAGCCAAACGATAACGTAATTGAGACCATTGATTAATTAAGGTATGCAAAGCAAACGGCACTTGTAATAACAAAATTAATGACAACGCAACCAAATAACGTTTAGAAAGAAACAGGTTTTCTAAAAAAAATACCAAAGTGATGAGTACATTAATGAATAAATAACTGACCAATATCCATCGATCATTACCAACCAGCGCCCTACTTCGCTGCCAGCATGCATAAATAATTAAACCCGCATAAATCCAAGAAAGATTTTGAATGACATTGAATAGATACCAGATCGGTAACATCATTAACCACAGCAACCCAGCTTGATGTGCAGAAAATTGACTCAACACCTGTTGCGCTAAAATAGTGGTTGCAGTTTGATAACGGGTGGCTATGTTGGTAATCGCGTGCTGGACATGCTGGAATAATTCTGGCAAACGACCCAATTCTTCCCAAGTACGTTGCGGATGCAATAGCAACCAGGCACTGAGCAAACCCGCAGCAAAAATAAACGGCGCATTCAACAAGAAAAAACTTTTCCATCGTGAAATAGAACGATCAGCCGACTTTAATAGCAATATACAAGGTAGCAATACTAAAAAAATCGCGCCTTCAATACGAAATAACGTAGCCACCAGCAAACTACCACTCCAACCGACCGCACTCAACCAATGCGCATTAGAAAAATAGCGCAACAAACACCAAAGCGATAACAAATAAAACGCCCAAAAACCATGATCGCGCACGATATATTCGCGCACATTATTGAATTCATGCCAACACAGCAAAGTCAATGCGGCCAACCAAGCAATACGTTGCAAATTGATAGTAGGATTTTTTTTTGCTAGTTCTACCACAATTGAAATAAACAACCAGATAGAACACAAAGCAAATACCGCGTTTAAAACATAAGCGGCGCTGGCATAAGATAAACTGGTTACTTGAGCAAAACCGTAAATCAACATCGAATAAAACGGCCACTTCGCTTGACCACAGAGTTGCATAGCTGCTTTTAATCCAGATTGGCCAAATACTTCGGCGGCGCTTAAATAGCAAATCCCATCTGGATTCACTACTGCGTTACGTAAACTTGCATTAATTGAAATACATAGACTTAAAATAGCAATAACAAAATAAAACCATTTATGTTGAGGGGACAAAAAACGTGTTAAGGTGAAAAAATGATTCATACGATCATCTGCGCCAAAGAGCGTTTAAAATCAGCACCCAGTTCTGGATGTTTTAATGCATAGGCAACCGTGGCTTCTAAATAACCAAGCTTACTACCGCAATCATAACGCTTACCTTCGAATTGATAAGCATAAACTGCTTCTTCTTGCAGCAAAGCAGCAATGGCATCGGTTAACTGAATTTCTCCACCTGATCCGTGCTGGGTACGCTCGAGTAAAGTAAAGATACGCGGGGTTAAAATATAGCGGCCCACCACACCTAGTAAGGAAGGTGCTTGTGCTAATGCAGGTTTTTCGATGATGCCTTGTAACTTTGCCAACACATGATCAACACCAGCGACATCGACTATGCCATATTTTTTTGTTTCATCGGGTAAAATTTTTTCTACGGCAATGATGCTGGCTTGCTGCTCAGCAAATGCATCGACCATTTGTTTTAAACAAGAGCGCGCATTGCCATCAATTAAATCGTCTGCCAGTAATACCGCAAACGGCGCTTGCATGACTAATGGCCTGGCACATAATACCGCATGCCCTAATCCTAGTGGTGATTTTTGGCGAACGTAGGCGCAAGCAATGCCTTCCGGCAAAATACTTTGAACAATATCGAGCAAGGCATTTTTGCCGCGATCTTTTAAGCTGGCTTCTAGTTCGTAGTTAGAATCAAAATGGTCTTCGATAGCACGTTTACTGCTGTTAGTGACAAAAATCAGCTCGGTGATGCCGGCTGCTACCGCTTCTTCTACGGCGTATTGAATCAATGGTTTATCAACAATCGGCAACATTTCTTTTGGATTGGCCTTAGTGGCCGGCAAAAACCGCGTGCCGAGTCCGGCTACCGGAAAAATTGCTTTGGTAATTTTCATGGTCATCGTTACGTCCCTGAAATAGAGTCATTGAGAGAATTGAACCCCCTTCCCCGTAAACGGGGGAGGGAAAATAGACTTTTTTATATCGTAGTTCAATTCAATTGCCAGAAAGTATAACATGGGCAACTTGTTCTACAGAAGCTTTCCCATCATAATAACGTCCAAATCCTCAAGGGCAAACAACCATGCGACTTGCTTATACAACAACGTTTGATGCGCTAAATGTGCGCAATTGGTCAGGCACACCTTATTATATGTCGCAGGCGTTTGCGCAACAAAACACCACTGTCGCTTATATTGGTTCACTCACACGGCAATTACCCCCTTTGTTTAAATTAAAACAACTATTTCGAGAATTGATTTGTCAACAACGGGAGAGTCCGCGTTTTAATATCACTGCGGCAAAATACTATTCACAACAAGCTGCGAAACAATTATCGCAATTATCCGTTGATGCGATTGTTTCACCACAAATCAATCCGATTGCTTACCTAGATTGCAAACAACCGATTGTGCTATGGACCGATGCAGTTTATGCTGCCTTGATTGGATTTTATCCGGCTTTTTCCCGCCACTCAGCAAACACCATTCAACAAGGTAATACCATTTTCAGTGAAGGATTATCGCGTTGCCGCCTAGCAATTTTTTCTTCTGACTGGGCAGCCGCATCTGCGTTAGCATTATATGGCGCAGCAAAAGAAAAAGTTAAAGTCGTGCCGTTTGGTGCTAATATTGATTCTTTCCCGAGTCGTGAAGAAATCCAACAACACGTCAAAAACCGCGCACGCGATAAAATAAAATTGCTTTTTCTCGCTAAAAGCTGGGAACGAAAAGGCGGTGATACCGTGCTCGCTGTAGCGCAAGCACTTCATGCGGCTGGACATCCGGTTGAATTATCGATTGTGGGGTATCAACCGCCAGTACAGCAGCCATTACCAGCATATGTAAAATGTCTTGGCTTTATTTCCAAGCGCACTGCTGAAGGAAAAAAACAATTAGATGATTTATTGTGTGCCACGCATTTTTTATTTGTTCCTTCCAGTGCGGAAGCATATGGCATTGTCTTTTGTGAAGCCAATGCATTTGCTATTCCTTGTTTAACCAGTTATGTCGGTGGGATTAGCACGATAGTTAAAGATGGCATTAATGGCATGACGTTTGCATTAGGCGCAGAAATACCGGCTTATTGCGAATATATTGTAAATACTTGGCAAGATGAAAAAGGGTATAATGAATTAGCGTTGTCCGCGTACAATGAATATGTGACACGATTAAATTGGCAAGCTGCAATACGAGAGGTTAAGCAGTTGATTGGAGAAGTGTTGTAATCACCCCTCACCCGCCGCCTTCGGCGTCGGCCTCTCCCACAAGGGGAGAGGCAAAAACGCTAGTATTTATTGCAGACATCACACCAATCTTTTCCAACATCCGTTCTAATAATTCTTTTAATTCTTGTTTACTGCGATGTGTATGAATTTTCTTTAATTCTTCACGAGAAAAAACTTGTATGCCTTGCATTTCTTTTTCCACTGCACGTATCGGTTGCTCTAAGTGTTCAATAGTCGTTTTTAATGTAACACTTAATCCTTGAAATAAGCGCTTAGCATGATCGCAAGAAAAAAATTGTTTATGTTGCGGCGATAGAAAAACACTAGATAATTTATTTAATGCAGAACGAACGTTAATTAAAGCTTGCTGACAAATGGGATCCTGCTGAGAGATGTTCGCACCATCCAGCATTTCTTTTAGCTCGAATAATAATTGATCTCCCATGATCTCGCACTCCTCTCGTCCTTCTATCCATTATAGGCAACATTCATCTAGAAAAGATTAAGGATTCGATAAAAATTCATATTTATTAATCTCAATATTTTTCAAATTGTTAGTCCATTGCCAGGCATGCTCAATCATCTCTGATAAGCTATATTGTGCTTGCCAGCCTAATAATTGCTGCACTAAAGCCGTATCTGCCACTAATATAGCCGGATCACCGGCACGGCGGGTGCCTTCATGAACAGTAATAGTACGATGAGTAATGCGTTGAATCAAATCAAACACTTGTTGTACTGAATGACCATTCCCGGTACCAATATTGCATATTATTTGTTTTTCTCCTATTAATAAAGCTTGCAATGCTAATAAATGTGCAGTGCAGACATCGGCCACATGCACATAATCACGCACACAGGTGCCATCTGCTGTCGGATAATCACGGCCATACACGGTGATCGCTGCCTCTTCATGCGCAACCGCCTGTAAAATCAGCGGAATCAAATGCGATTCAGGTTGATGGCATTCACCTACCCTGCCCAATGGATCAGCACCGGCTGCATTGAAATAACGCAAAATCGCATAACGTAAATCATAGCTTGCACTATAATCTTGAATAATCGCTTCCACCATCGCTTTACTACGCCCATACGGATTGACTGGGTTTAATGGGTGAGTTTCATCGATTGGCGTATATTTTGGCTCACCGTAGACAGCGGCAGAAGAAGAAAAAATAAAATGAGGGATATGATGTTGCAACATCACCTCTAATAAATTCAAAGTCGCTGCAACATTATTTTGATAATAGTGTGCGGGTAAACGCACAGATTCGGCTACTTCAATGAAAGAAGCAAAATGCATCACCGCCGCAATCGGATAACCGGTGAATATTTGTGTTAATAACGCTTTATCTGCTAGATCACCGACAATGAATTCGGCATTCAACACAGCTTGCCGATGTCCTCTGCTTAAGTTATCTAATACGATAGGCGTGAAACCCGCTTGTTGTAATGCCAACACCATATGTGAACCAATGTAGCCAGCACCGCCAACGACTAAGATGTTTTTATAGTCCGCATTGAGATTGGTATTGGTATTCATGAAGGACTCCATTTGTTATTTTATCCTGAAAAGTATACAGAATGTGCGTTTAAAATGTGGTGAAAGATCGACACCTTATTTGATCAAAAAAAAGTGCATTACGAGCTTTCCAATTTTATAACTTTAGTGTATAATTTTGCCCACAAATTATTATAGATAATTTACTAGATAGTCAACGAGGAAAAAATGAATCTTTCGAAGATAAAGGCATGCCAGCATTATATCTATCTGGCCCTGCACCACTCTTACACCGTGCCATTGAAAATCTACTAAACCCTAGCATACTCCGGCAGCGCGCTAGCATTATTGACACTTACTTTTCTCCTCACCGTACGACGCTTATATCCAAAGGAAAATCTAGAGAGGAAAAAAAAGAAATTTGGACATCTCTTATAAACATGATAAACAACTTACCGTTTGGTGTAATGGTATCATCACCAGCATTCTGTGAGGCTATAGAAGCTTGGGAAAAACAACCTTCAGGATTTAAAAGTAAAGAGACAGGAAAAGAATTGACTAATGCTGAAATATTAGCTGACCATCAAAGTATATTTCGTTCAAAAAAGACAGGTCGACTTATCTTTAATATATTTGCTTCTAAACCAAAGCCATCAGGGGAAGGAAGGGCAGCCGGAATTGGAGAAGAGGGGGTTCTCACTGACTCTGATAAAGAGTTACGTAGGATAAAATGGGCACTATACAATATGGTAACTAATGCGCCTGCGCCATCAGTAGCAGAGGAAGAAGTCACTGAAACATTCACTGATGAGTCTAATGTTGTAAAGTATAGTGTTGACTTTATTAGGATAGCGGAAGCTAATGATGGTGAACAACCTCGGATGGGGATGAGGTAATAATAAATCCTCTCCCGCCCTACTATAAGCGCTCGCTTAAGAACCGTAAGGAAAAGCCCCTCTC
>DATAXC010000049.1:0-6490 GCA_036266895.1 Gammaproteobacteria bacterium | reverse complement strand
TACGGGGGAGGGGTCGGGGGAGAGGGAGAAGAGCAACCTTCTCTCTACCTACCATCCAACCTCTCACTATCCTTTTCTTCCTTGCGTCGCAAAAAAGCTGGTATATCTAAATAATCGATATCATGCGCAGTTGTATCTATTGGTCGTTGCGATGCCACGGCAGCTTGCGGCTGTGGCGGTGTAGGGATTTGTGTAACATGCGGTGTACTGCCAGGTACTTGCTGTCTACGCAAAATAGTCGGTTTTTCTAATTGTTCATAATCAATATGATGGTTTTCAAATGAACGGTTGCTTTCAAACGCGGGCAATTTTAATGCAGCAGCTACTTGTTTACGTCCTAAGCCGGTAACAATCACCGTCACACGCACTTCATCGCGTAATTCAGGATCAATCACTGTACCCACAACAACAGTAGCACTGTCTGAGGTAAAGCTTTTTACCACTTCGCCAACTTCTTCAAATTCACCAATCGATAAATCTAATCCCGCTGTAATGTTAACCAACACGCCTTTTGCGCCAGATAAGTCAACATCTTCTAATAAGGGGCTAGCAATAGCCGCTTCTGCAGCTAAGCGTGCACGATTATCCCCGGAACTCACACCGGTACCCATCATCGCCATGCCCATTTCTGACATCACGGTACGCACGTCAGCGAAATCGACATTAATTAATCCTGGACGGGTGATTAATTCAGCAATCCCTTGTACAGCACCACGCAACACATCATTGGCTGCTTTAAACGCATTAATCAACGTGACATTTTTACCTAACACTGTCAGCAGTTTATTATTGGGGATGGTAATGAGTGAATCTACATGTTGCGATAAATTAGCTAACCCTTGTTCTGCGGTTTGTAAACGCATTTTCCCTTCAAAGGAAAAAGGTTTGGTGGTAATCGCTACCGTTAAAATACCTAATTCTTTTGCCACTTGTGCAAATACCGGTGCTGCACCAGTACCGGTACCGCCGCCCATACCAGCCGCAATAAATACCATATCAGCACCGCTTAATGCAGAACGGATTTTTTCTCTATCTTCTTCTGCTGCACGCCGTCCGACTTCTGGGTTTGCACCAGCGCCTAAACCGCGGGTAATATTTTCCCCTAATTGGATAATATTATTCGCAGTTGATTCTTGTAAGGCTTGCGCATCCGTATTCGCGCAATAAAACTCAACGCCTTCAATATGGCCAGCCATCGACTTGACCGCGTTACCGCCGCCACCGCCTATCCCCACCACTTTAATAACTGCATTTTGTTGACATGTATCCAATAATTCAAACGTCATAATGATTACCTCTACAGTAGTTGCCGCTCAGACCCACCACTTATGTGCACCTTATCTCTTAAAAATTCCCCTGAAACCAACTTTTCATTCTAGACCATAAACTTTTCATACTGGGTTGACGAATCGTGCTTTCATGTTGCGTTTGCCGCTGTCGTAAACCATACACTAACAAACCTACGCCGGTGGCGTAAACAGGATTCTGGATAATATCTGGCATGCCCGCCACATGATGCGGTCTACCGATACGCACTGGGATCTTAAAAATACGCTCTGCCAATTCTTGTGCGCCGACTACTTTTGATGCGCCGCCGGTCAATACGATGCCTGCCGCTAAAGACGGCATCAACCCACTGCGTTGTAATTCATTGTAAGCCAAGCTAAACAATTCTTCATAACGCGCTTCTACCACTTCTGCTAAAGCACGCCGCGGCATGCGTCGTCCAACTTTATCGCCTAAGGTAGGAATTTCGATGGTTTCACTGGTATCGACTAAATCTTGTAAAGCACAACCATATTTAATTTTGATTTCTTCCGCATTTCGAGTGGGTGTACGCAAAGCAATCGCAATATCGTTGGTGACTTGATCACCGGCAATCGGAATGACGGCTGTATGACGAATAGCGCCATCGGTAAACATAGCGATATCGCTGGTACCACCACCAATATCAATCATACAAACGCCTAATTCTTTTTCATCATCAGTTAAAATCGATTGACTGGAGGCAAATTGCTCAAGCACCACGTCACTAGTCACTAAGCCGCAACGTTTCATACATTTCACAATGTTTTGCGCCGCACTCACCGCACCGGTGACAATATGCACCTTCGCTTCTAATCGCACCCCAGACATACCCAGCGGTTCACGAATAGAATCTTGATTATCAATGATGAATTCTTGTGGTAAAACATGCAAAATTTTCTGGTCAGCAGGAATTGCGATTGCTTTTGCGGCATCAATCACGCGGTCTACATCGGTTTGTGATACTTCACGATCACGGATCGCAACAATACCATGAGAATTAATACTACGAATGTGGCTGCCGGCAATACCGGTATAGGCAGAAAAAATTTCACAGCCCGCCATTAATTCAGCATCTTCTACCGCACGCTGAATGGATTGGACAGTTGAGTCGATATTAACCACTACGCCGCGCTTTAATCCTTGTGAGGGATGCGAGCCGACGCCTATCACATTTAACTTACCCTCAGCCGTGACTTCGCCGACCAGGGCAACTACTTTTGAAGTACCGATATCGATACCGACTAAAAAATCTTTGTTCGTTGGCTTATTCGCCATAATGTTCTTCCTCAGCCATTCCAGGGAATCAAGTTTTAATGGTTGGTTTCCATCGTACAGCTACTCCACTAGGATAACGCAAATCAACATACTCTACATCTGCCGCTCGGCTACCCACAATTTTTGGATACACTCTCACAAAATGATCGAGACGAGTCAAGATGTCCTTATGTCCAATCTGCATTGCAACTCCATTATTAAGTGTCAACTTCCATGTTAGAAACGGCGTTAGTTCTAACGAAAAGATTTTAGCACGTAAAGGTGCCAATAAGCGATTCATCTCATTAAAATGTTGCAACATCAGCACCTGCTTACCCTCTGGGCCGTTTAACTGCGGCAAGCCATTTGGATAAGTATGTTGCCGCGGTGAAAACACTACCCCGGTATCACTTAACAAACTCGTCTTGTTCCATTTCGCAATGGCATTTTTTTCAACAATGGTTACTTCCACTACATCCGGCCAATGCCGGCGAACAAAAATATCTGCAACCCAGGGAATATGCAAGAGGCGCTCTTTAATATGTTCTACATCTACCGCAAAAAAACCATGTTTGACGAGCGGCAAGAGTAAATCTTTGACTTCTTGGTTGCTAATATGCTGAACACCGTAAACGCGCACGGTTTTAATTGGGAAATATTCTGCCAAAGGGAGTTTGTTTAAAAAAAATACAGATGTGAGTACAAAGACGCCCAGAAAAAAGACTTTAAAAGTCCGGGTGATAGTGTGAAAAGGCGGTAGAGATTTCCCTTTTCTGATGTCCATCAAGCTATCCCTAAGTTGATCAATGTTAATGCAATGTTTCTATTTATACCATAAAAATTCGCAAGAGTAACTACTATTAAAAATAGTATAAAATTCATATGGTTATACTTAAAATGAAGAGGGATTTCTCCGCAAAAGGCAAAAATTGGATTATACTGGAAGTGTGGAAAAGGTAATTAAAGAGAAAAACTAACCCGGCGAGAGAACCCAGGAGAGTTATATGAGCGCAAGCAGACAATCACCTCAAAATATAGCAGAATTCATTGTAAGAGAAATAAAAAGAAAACGTGAATTCAATCTAAAGTCTGAGGCATTAAATAATGCAGCCAAAGAATTATATGACACTACAAAACAGCAAAACGATAAAGAGAGAAAAAAGCTTGCTGGGTATTTAAAGAAGAAATTATCGCCCGAACAATTTGATCAGTTAATCTATTTATTAATAAATGCCGGCAGAAAATCTAGCTCGAGTGGCGCACTCGAAAAAAATACTATCACAAAAGAATTATGTGAAATTGCTGCTGCAAGATACAATCTAACTGAAAGTGACTTTAGTAAAAGCGCTAATGCCTATACCGATATCTTAGTAAATCAAGCTAAGAAAGAAAATAGTAGCGCACCACCTACGCCTACAAATTTAAGTTCAGCAGATTATATCAAACAATCTATCAAACAATCAGAGATTATCAATGAAGAATTTTTTACCGGCTTTTTTCGAGTTTATGCGGAAGAAACACCAGACAAAGAAACAAAAATAAAAAAAGCTATAAGCATGGCCAGAGAAGCGTATATTAAATTAGAACATCAACTTGCAAACATCACTGATCCGACTACGCGTAGCAATTGTGAGGCAGTTGTTAAGCTTTATTATACTGCTCTTTTAAATAAACTAAAAACGGAATTTTTTTCTGGTAATAAAGATCAGCTTATTTTCAACAATTATATGCAAGAGATAGTTGATTCATCCACTGCTGCTCACCCATCTTTGCCTAGCACATCCGTAGTAGCTACAGTCGAAACAACTCTAATGCCACAACTTGCCCCTACTAAGACTGAAGCGGCTGCAGCAACATCACAACCTGTAACAAGCCCAACTACGGCTACTGTTACACCTAGCATCACAGCTAAATCTTCTACGCCAGTGGAGATAAACGTAGCATCTTATCTGGCAGAAGCAAAAACAGTTTTTGATGACGCAGATGAAAATTTATCTTTATCTAAAATAGAAAACATGACGCAATCTGATCAAATAAAAACAGCAAAAGAAATAATAAGTACCGCGAGATCACGCTATATCGAATTAGAAAATCAACTTGTCAGTAATCAAAAAATTGATGCGGACACTCGTAATACATGTGAACTTGCCATTAAAAAATCTTATGAAAAACTTTTAACTACCATTAATACAGCGATAAAGCATAGTGATAACATTCTTTTTAACAAAGCCATGAATGATGCGATAAATACTAGCACGAGCGCACCTTCATCATACACATCTGTAATCGTAGCTACTGAAAAAGCGATGTTGCCGAAACCAGTTGCAGCTGCCACATCTGCGCCAGCGACCTCTACAGCTACATCATCAACTAGCACAACAACAGCATCATTTGTACCACCAACACGTGACCAACTTCGAAAAGCACAAGCAGCAGCCGCTGAAGTAGGCACTCCAACAAATGAAGACTTTTATGGGCGTAAAACACCAGCACAGACTGCAACAACATCGCAACCTGCAACACCTCCAACTACGGCTACTGTTACACAATCAACAAGCGAAGAAAAGGTATCATTAACTCAAACAGACATAATACTAAATGAGATAAAAGCATTAGAAAAAAATTTCATGGATACTTTTAACACGGCACTAAGTAATACCGCAGTATCGTCAGCAACTAAAACAGAAGAAATTGCAAAGGCAAAAGCAGTTTATGATAATGGCTATGCTGCATTAATGAAGAAAATTACAGATCCCACTCTTATACCTTCTTATGCGTCTGATGCTGCAACGGTCTGCAATTTTAAACTTGTTAAATCTCAAACAATAGTTGAGAATGCAATAGAACGCGCTACTAAAGGTATACTGGCAAAAGAAACAAGCAGCACTGTTGAACCAAATGCAAAAAGCGAGACTGTTACATCATCACCTGAAATAAAAAAAGAGCCATCATTAACTCAAACAGACAGCACTGTAACACCACCTGAAGTAACGCCATCAAAAGTGGAAACAACAACACCTAAACCTATTTCAAGAGGTGATGTAACAAATAAAATATTATCAGATGTTGCAAAAAAAGCTGGCACATCTACCCATGCAGCGTCTTCACAAACTGCAATAATCGGAAGGGATCGAGTAGATACCTTTCAAGTTTACCTTCGTCTTGGAGAACCCATCAATGCATTTAAAAATGCCATGAAAAAAGCTGCGCGCAGTACATCGAAAGAGCGATTTGATGCCAAACAAGTGTATGAATGGAAAAAAATAAGAGAACAATTTTATGAAGCGGACATTGATCATCATATAGAGGAATTGGTGACAAAGAAAAAAGCAACAGAAGGTAAAAATTTTACTAAAACGATGGAAAATGAAATTCGCAATACAAAAAATGGCTTAATGGACAGCATGAGAAAAAAAATGAAAGAAGATGATGCGCTTATTTCATCTAGCCCCGATAAAGGGTATCAATTCAAAAGCAATAAAGTTAGAGTTTATGCGGCTGAGGAAAGCGACAGATTGAAAGCTGCTCGGGAGAGACATTTTACAGGCCCTACTACTATTATTAGTAAAAAAATTGGGCAAATTAAAACTGCCGCGCGTTCCAGTAAATATGGTTTTTTAAAAAATATGTTTTTAGCTGAACATGAACGCCATTTGGCGAGTGGAAAGAAAAAAAATGAAAGTAGTGATGCAGATAAAGAAGGGGAGGGAAAGAAAAAGACGCTGAAGCAATAACGAAGAAAAGCCCCTCTCCCGCCAATGTTGGGCTTCGCAAGCTCAGCCCAACCTACGCGGGCACTCCCGCAACAAGTGCGGGACGGCGCCTTCCCGTAAACGGGGGAGGGGACTAAAGTTCGGATTTAACTGTATAAACAAAAAAAAGCTAGGGTCCATCTATTATCCCCTCTCTTATTTACTGGAAAGGAGAT
>DATAXC010000041.1:0-9930 GCA_036266895.1 Gammaproteobacteria bacterium | reverse complement strand
AAATCTGGGTGTTACCCCCTCCCCCGTTTACGGGGGAGGGTGCCCGAAGGGCAGGAGAGGGTCGTTACCCTTCATCCAACAAACCCTTCCCGGATGACAACAACTGCTCATACTAAAGGCAAACATTTACCATGACTACAGGCAATTTATATGTGATCGCTGCCCCTTCCGGCACCGGTAAAACCACCTTAGTCAAAGCACTCGTTGATTCAACCCCGCAAGTCACTGTTTCTATTTCTCATACCACACGCGCCAAACGCCCCCATGAAGCACATGGTATTAATTATTACTTTATTGATAAAACCGTCTTCGAACAAATGATTGCGCAAAAAGCATTTCTTGAATACGCCACTATTTTTGATAACTACTACGGCACCTCAAAACAATGGGTAGAAACCACTTTAGCTGCTGGACAAGATGTTGTGTTAGAAATTGATTGGCAAGGACATCAACAAATTAAACATTTATTTCCAGATGCGATTAGTGTTTTTATTTTACCGCCTTCCCTGCAAACTTTAAGAGAAAGATTAATGACTCGCAATCAAGATCATCCTGACATCATTAAAACCCGTCTTGCCGATGCGGAAACTGCGATTTCGCATATGAATGAATTTGATTATGCAGTAATCAACGATGATTTTAGTCAAGCATTAAAAGATTTGCAGATTATTATCGCTGCCGGTCGTTTATTATGGTCGTGCCAACGTATGAAAATAAGCAAGCTGATTAGTGGTTTTCGAGCGGAAATGTAAAAAAAGAAACCACTTTAATTCTGCGCAAAAAATCATCACTTTTTTTAATATTCCCTTAATGTCTTTATATTATTATACGTAGTACTTTAAGTATCAGCATAAGGGGTATAAATAATGCAAGATCGTCTTACGATTTCATCACCAACAGAATTAACTGAACTACCGCATGAAATAACGCCTCTTATATCTCATAAATCCAATAGAACAAGTACAGCGAATATTTTGAGCTATGTTCCTACTAACACATTGAGGAGCGCTCTGGCAAATATATACTATCGATGGTACCGATTAAATCTAACACTTCCAGACATGCCAATAGAAATACCCGTAAAAATTTTTAGCTATCTTGAATTACTAGATTTAGTTGCTTTACGCGCAGTAAATAAAAAGTGCCATGCTGCTGTAGCGCTTACTTATCTTAATGTTCACCCAGCAATAGATGTGGAACTATCTGAAGAGCATATAGAAATAGCTGAAGAGCAAGTTCATGCGTCACCAGGACCAGAAATAAAAACAATTTACAAAATGTGTTATGGCGACTTAATTAATAGCTATTTATTTCCTATTGAAAATGCACCATTAACAGAATTGATAGAAAAGAGAAAAAACATTTCTTACTATAAGGCGGAGATAACGCAAATAGACAAACAAATATATAATAAATATAGCGATTTAATGCATGGCCAAGATTGGAATAATGAATGTTTGGCTTGGGGCGGACTCATATCAGCAACAATTTGTTTTACAGGATCAGCAGGTGGGTTGGTTTGGGCAACACATGCCATGGGTGGATGTTCTACTCTTTGTGCTTATCCTATCGATCCCTGTTTTCTCGCCACAGATGGCTGTTTAGGCCTGTTAAGTGCGTTTAGTGGCGCGTTCACAGTGGGAGGCATTAATGAAGTTCGTCATAATCCACGATTATCTAATCTGCATATATTAGAAAATAAAAAAGCAACCTTACAAACAAGTATGACACAAGCATCAAAGGAAGAAAAAAAATTGAGACAAGCCTGTTTTTCTTTTTTTGTGGCTAGCTCAACAGGACAAGATGTTTATTTAACGCGATCGCTACCAGAATTAGAAGAGAACCAAAAAATTTCCAATCCAATTATAGCATTGTGAAGTGGTTTATAGCATAAAAAAACTATTTAGCGATTAAACTTTGTTGAAAATGAAACCGGATCATCAATTTGGATAATTGCCTTATCTGACTGTTGTATATGTCTATAACCCGCGGCTTCCAACAACAATTCACAAGGTCCATTTGCATGGGCAAAAGGATGAATAATAGAAAATCCATCCGATAATAACTTGGCACCTGAATAACCTAATAATGCAAAATCGCTGATTTGCACATCTGCTTGCAACCGTAACCCCTCTAATATAGGCTCATCTATTAATTGGATTGCTTCCATAAATTATCTCACACGGCGTTTATCTTGTTTATAGTGAAGAATTATATACTATCTTAAATATTAAAAAGGATAAATATGCTATCTTTCCAAGATATTTCTAAAAGAAAAAACCATGACATCTTGATCACGTACAAACAGCTAGGTTCTAGTTGGCGCTTGTAACAAAATAATAGTCATGCTAAGGTAATAACATACTTTTCTCTTATAATTCATACACCCTATGACTACTCAACTGATCAAAAAAATCCTTATTTCTTGCTATCTATTCGCGGTTTCTTCTATTACTTATGCCATCCCCACGGATAGCACCAGTTTGAGCGCATTAAACATGCGGCCATCTACAATACATGGATTTGTGTTATTTACTGATACCCTAGTCGATGTATTTTGTTGTCAAGACAAGTGCGATTCTGCTTATCCAATTGCTTGTACCTTTAATGCCTCTAAAAAATTACTTTGTCCTACCAACATGACGCCGAAAATTGCCATCGCGCCTATCTCTAATCGCGAGCAAGGCAGTTGTGCGATTCGTGGTTATAAAATTAATTTACCCCTATTGTCTGTCAAACCAACCACCAACTGGTATACTATTCAATTCAACAAAGCGTATACAAACTTATTAACCTGCAAAAATCAGCCGGTTACGATTAACTATACGATCTACTGTACTTAATATGCGTGTACTCGGCATCGAAACTTCTTGTGATGAAACTGGCATCGCTATTTATGATGACCAACAGGGGTTGCTCGCGCATACGCTTTATAGTCAAACTGACATTCATGCTGCATTTGGCGGTGTCGTACCAGAATTAGCATCGCGCGATCATAGCCGCAAATTAATTCCGTTATTGGAAACCACATTGCAACAAGCTGGCTTAACTCTTCAGCAACTCGATGGTATTGCCTATACCAAAGGACCAGGGTTGATCGGTGCGTTGTTAGTCGGTGCGATGTTTGGCCGTGCTTTAGGCATGGCATTAGATATCCCAACGATTGGTGTGCATCATTTAGAAGGACATTTATTAGCACCCTTTTTAGAGCCCAACCCGCCAAGTTTTCCTTTTTTAGCGTTACTCGTCTCTGGCGGTCATACCGAATTAGTGACTGTCGAAAGTCTAGGTCGTTATCAAATCATTGGTGATACGCTAGATGATGCAGTCGGTGAAGCATTTGACAAAACTGGCAAATTGCTCGGTTTAGGCTATCCTGCGGGTGCCGCGCTAGCTAAACTAGCCGAACAAGGTAATCCACAACGTTTTCATTTTCCACGTCCGATGATTGATCGACCTGGCTTAGATTTTAGTTTTAGCGGCTTAAAAACCTTTGCTTTAAATACAGTACAACAACATGGTTTAGAAGATGAACAAACGCGTGCCGACATTGCCCGTGCTTTTCAAGATGCGGTGGTCGAAACCTTAGTCATAAAATGTCGACGGGCTTTGCAAACCACTCAATTACCATGCTTAGTCGTAGCAGGCGGTGTCGGTGCTAATTTAGCCTTACGACATGGGTTGCAAACGTTGTGTAAAAAGCAAGAAGTGGCTCTCTATTTTCCACGGCTAGAATTTTGTACCGATAACGGCGCGATGATTGCTTATGCCGGTTGCCAACGTTTACGCACTGGCGAGCGGGAAGATTTAGCCGTCACAGTTGATGCGCGCTGGCCGTTAGCGTAAAATAACAACCAAGTAAGCAATAAACAGGTAAAGCGTAATGAAAAAAGTTCAGCAACAATATGACAAAGATTTTTATGCTTGGGCTATCCATAATGCAAAACTATTAAAAGCGGGCAAATTAGCAGAAATAGATATTCCACATATTGCCGAGGAAATTGAAAGCATGGGAAAAAGTGAAAAAAGAGAACTACTCAATCGTTTGGCCATTTTAATTGCACATCTCTTAAAATGGCAATATCAACCTAGCAGAAGAGGTAATAGTTGGAAATTTACGATTAAAGAACAACGATTTGAATTAATTGATTTATTAGCAGATAGTCCTAGCTTAAAACACGATCTTGAAAAACAATTATCCCACGCTTATCAAAAATCACTTTTATTAGCAATAAAAGAAACAGGATTAGAGCAAAAAAACTTCCCCAAATTATGCCCTTTTTCATTGAAGCAAATTTTAGCTGCGCATTTTTTCCCTGAATGAAAACTGTTCTCGAGGTAGTAGAACACACGAAAAACGGTCGTTTACATGCTAGATATAAACACTTACGAAATTTTGCGTTCTTCGCCTTTAATCAGTTGCCCAACATTACGACGATGGCGAACAATCAATACCATACTCATTAATAAAGTAGTCAAGACATAGATGAGATTATGCGTCAAATACCAAATGTAAATTGGTGTTAATAAAGAAGCCAGCAACGAAGCCAATGAAGAATAACGAAAAATTAAGGCAACAATCAACCAATCAACCAGCCACGCCAGGCCAACCGGCCAAGACAGTGCCAAGATACAACCCAAGAAGGTTGCCACCCCTTTGCCACCTTTAAATCCAAAAAAAATTGGAAATAAATGCCCAAGAAAGACCGCTAAAGTCACTAAAGCAATACCTAATGGTGTTAAGCCAATCCACTTGGCGATAACCACTGCAATCAACCCTTTTAATACATCGCCAAATAAAGTGATAGCCGCTGCCTTTTTGCCGCCAATACGCAATACGTTGGTCGCACCAGGATTTTGTGAACCTTGGGTACGCGGATCGGGCAATTTCAATAAACGGCAAACAATAATGGCGCTGGAAATTGAACCGAATAGATAAGCCAGGAGAATAGCGAATAGATTAATGATCATGTTGGTACCTACTTTGAATGGTGGGCACGCTGCGCTTTGCCCACCCTACATCAACCGAGAGTGAGAGTAGTAGGGTGGGCAAAGCGCAGCGTGCCCACCACAAGCTAGTTACAAAAACCACCTAGTTAAGTGTATGCTATACACTTAGAAAACACCACTACGGAGATGGCATCACAATGACGTCGCAAAGCAATAACTTAATCTGGGTTGACTTGGAAATGACTGGGTTGGATCCAGGACAAAACCGCATCATTGAAATCGGTACCGTGATCACCGACACCAACTTAAATGTCATTGCAGAAGGCCCAGTCTATGCTATTCATCAAACGCAAGAAGAATTAGACCGCATGGATGAATGGAATGTTAATCAACATAATAAATCTGGTTTAGTGGAACGCGTACAAAATAGCACGGTCAATGAGCAACAAGCCGAAACCGCTACATTAGATTTTTTACGACAATATACTGTCACCGGCAAATCACCGATGTGCGGCAACAGCATTTGGCAAGATAGGCGATTTTTAGCACGTTATATGCCGGCATTAGAAAAATATTTTCATTACCGCATGATCGATGTCAGCACGTTAAAAGAATTAGCACTGCGCTGGAAACCAGAAATTTATCAAGGCGTAAAAAAAGAATCTCTGCATTTAGTATTGGATGATATTCACGATTCCATTAATGAATTACGTTATTATCGTGATGCATTTTTAAGAATCTAGGGGTATCTCTAGAAATTACTATGTTACGTTAGAACTAGGCGGGCAAATTTTTAAAAGCGGAGTTTATCTCCAAAGCGTTTCAATTTGCCGCGCTAGTGCCCATTCAATATGTTCACGTACCATATTAACTGGATAAGACAAACGATTACGCAAAGCTTGTATAATAGCTGCATCATGCGGTGCATTACCTAATGCCACAGCAATATTACGCAACCAACTATCATAACCAATCCGACGTATTGCCGATCCTTCCGTTTTTTGCAAAAACATTGTTTCCGTCCAAGCAAATAAATCTAACAATTCTGGTGTATGCAAATCATGTCGTGGTTGAAAATCTTTTTCTTGAGAAAATTTAGCGAATTTATTCCAAGGACAAATGAGTTGGCAATCATCACAACCATAAATTCGATTACCGATTAAAGGCCGCAATTCAAGTGGAATAGCATCGCGTAATTCAATGGTTAAATAAGAAATGCAACGCCGTGCATCCAGTTGATAAGGCGCAATAATTGCTGCGGTCGGACACACGGTCAAACAAGCGGTACAAGAACCACAATGACTTTGCGAGATAGGTGTATCAATCGGTAAAGGCAAATCAGTATAAATTTCACCAAGAAAAAACCAAGAACCGGCTTTGGCATTAATGACGTTGGTATGCTTACCAATCCAACCCAATCCAGCTTTTTCCGCTAATGCTTTTTCTAACACGGGTGCGCTATCACAAAATACGCGATAACCTAATGCACCCACAGCTTGTTGAATGCGGTCGGCTAATTGCGCGAGCCGCTTACGAATCAGACGATGGTAATCACGCCCTAATGCATAACGTGAAATATACCCTTTTTGCGGATCTTGCAACGTTTCATGCGTTCGACTATCAGGCGGCAAATAATCCATGCGTACTGAAATAATCCGCACGGTACCAGGTACTAAGTCCGCTGGACGCGTACGTTTAGTGCCATGTTGCTGCATATAGTGCATCTGGCCATGGAATCCCTGCGCCAACCAAGCCAGTAAACGCGGCTCATAATTTGTCAAATCAGCATCGGTGATGCCAATTTGCTGAAAGCCTAATTCACGACCCCAATTTTCGATAGATTGTTTAAGATTCTGTTGTGCTAAAGGTTGCATGGCATGTAACATACTCGGCATTAATTGAGGAACCCTATGGATTTTAAACTAATTGGCTGCATTTTACTGCTAGTCGGCACATCGATTGGTGCCGGTATGTTAGCATTGCCTATTGCCCCAGCACAACTCGGCTTTGTTGGCGCCATCATCATGCTGTTCGGATGTTGGTTAGTGATGACATTGGGCGCTTTTTTATTATTAGAAGTTAATTTGTGGTTACCACAAAATAGCAATCTCATCTCGATGGCCAAAGCGACCATCGGTCCCATCGGTCAAATCTTATCCTGGATCACTTATTTATTACTCCTTTATTCTTTACTCTGTGCTTATATCGCTGGCGGTAGTGATTTATTGCATAACTTATTGTTCGCCAGTGGCATTGAGATTCCGGTTTGGCTCGCCAATATCTTATTTACGCTGTTATTTGGCTTAGTGGTTTATCTGGGCATTCGCTCGGTGGATTATGTTAATCGCGGCTTGATGCTTGTCAAAATGGGTGCTTATATTCTGTTAGTCATATTATTAATCCCATTTATTTCACCAGAAAAACTTTCTACAGGGAATATGTCTTATTTGACTTCTACTACAGCACTGACTGTTACCATTACCTCATTTGGTTATGCCACTATCATCCCTAGTTTACGGGTTTATTTTGCAGGTAACGTTCACAAATTAAAAACTATTATTATGATCGGCAGTTTAATCCCGCTGATTTGCTATATTATTTGGGATGCCGCCATCATGGGTGTTATCCCCTTAACTGGTGAACATGGCTTAACCGCTATCTTACAATCTTCTAGTTCAACCAGTGATTTAGTTAATACGCTAACACTATTAGCTTCAACTGAATCTATCGCTTTTTTTACTAAGCTATTCACCTCTATTTGTGTTGTAACCTCATTCTTAGGCGTGGCTTTATGCCTAGCAGATTTTCTGGCCGATGGTTTCCAATTGGAAAAGCAGGGAGGCAACGGCCTTTTTATTCATTTTGCTACTTTTTTACCCCCGTTAATCATTACTTTGTTTTTCCCTAACGCGTTTATTAAGGCGCTGGAATATGCCGGCATTTATTGCATTATATTATTAATCTTTTTACCCGCTTGGATGGCATGGTGCGGTCGCTCTCAGCACCAGCAAGCAGAAGGACAGCACTTTAAAGTGCCAGGCGGTAAATTTTTATTAGCTGCGATGATGATAATTGCGGCGGCGCTTATTGGTAACTTTTTGTTAAATCTATAAAAATATGAACCCTGGATGCCATTGCGCTCCATCCAGACTACATTGCTACCCCCCTCTCCCGCCAATGTTGGGCTTCGCAAGCTCAGTCCAACCTACGCGGGCACTCCCGCAACAAGTGCGGTAGTGCCCGAAGGGCGGGAGAGGGGGTAAGAGAGAAGGTCTTTATCTTCCCACATCCCATGCTAGATTTTTGTCCGATACCTAGGTATTGTTAGAAAATAACATGATCCGTTAAGTTAACCTTAATAATGTTCTTGTATAATAATTAATCAAACTCTTTTTCACTGAACGGTACGCTGATAATATCCGTTAAAAACAATAGGAATCCTCGAAATGAATTCTAAATTTTTAGGTGGCGTTTTATTGATTATTGGTACCACGATTGGTGCTGGTATCTTAGCATTACCCATCGCAACCGCAGAATTAGGTTTTATAGGCTCTACCATCCTATTAATTACCATCTGGGCGATTATGCTTGCTTGTGGTTTTTTATTTTTAGAAGTCAATTTATGGTTACCCGCAAATAGCAACCTCATTTCGATGGCAGGCGCCACTTTAGGTAAACCCGGACAACTACTCACTTGGGGCGTTTACTTATTATTACTGTATTCTATTTTATCCGCTTACATCGCAGGTGGCGGCGACTTATTTCAATATTTATTGTCAACGGTAAATATACATATTTCCATCTCTGCCGCCTCCATCATTGTCACTTTCTTATTAAGTCTGGTGGTTTGCTTTGGCATTCGTTCTGTCGATTATGTGAACCGCGGTTTAATGATGGGCAAGTTAGGCGTACTGGTTTTATTAGTCATCTTAATCGCGCCTTTTGTTTCTGGTGATAACGTATTACGTGGCGAGATGACCCATATTACTTCGCCAAATAGCATCTCGATTGTCACACTGGCATTCAGCAGCTTGATGATTATCCCGAGTTTACGTGGTTATTTTGACAACAACGTTGCATTATTGCGCAAAGCCATTTTTATCGGCATGACCGTACCATTGGTTTGCTATATTGCTTGGGATATGGTGATTTTGGGTGTGATTCCATTAGAAGGCACACCAGGATTAAAACAAATGGTTAACTCACCTAATTCTACCAGTGATTTAATCATCGCGCTTTCTACCCTATTAAAACAAGATGTCATTAATATCTTAGCCAAATTTTTTACTTCTGTTTGTATGGCGACTTCATTTTTAAGTGTGTCATTAAGCTTATCTGACTTTTTATCTGATGGTTTGAAAATGCCGAAAAAAGGTAAAACCGGTGTAGTTGTATTTGCCGCAACTTTTTTACCACCTATCGCTGTTGTCTTATTTTATCCGGATGCGTTTATGCGCGGCTTAAGTTATGCCGGTGTCTGTTGCTTCATTCTAATGATCTTGCTGCCGCCGTTAATGGTATGGCGCGGTCGTTATCATCGTGCATTGTTAGATGTGTATTACCAAGTACGTGGTGGCAAACCTTTATTAGCATTTTTATTATTATTTGCTACGCTAATGATAGGCTTCGGCGTACGAACAACGATATAGTATCTTGTGCTAGAAAATTCTAATTTCTTAGAGATACTATTATTAAGGACATAACATGCTAAGCCCTACAAAAATAAATCCGACTGATTATGCTGCGTATTTACAACCGCGTGCAAAAGATTGGCATAAAGGCTTATCTGGACATGTATTAATTATCGGTGGCGCACCAGGCTATGCCGGCGCAGTACGGTTAGCTGCAGAAGCTGCTTTACGAATAGGCGCAGGACTCGTTAGCGTCGGTACACATGCTGAACATGCCGCCGTCCTCAATGCAACTCGACCAGAAATCATGTGTCATGCGATTACAACAGCCAATCAACTGGAACCTCTT
>DATAXC010000040.1:0-1896 GCA_036266895.1 Gammaproteobacteria bacterium | reverse complement strand
AACATGATCAGGATAGCATGATATGCAGGATAAAATCGTTCAGCAATATACTAAGCAAGACACAGATGATGTGGATTTGCGTTTACTTTTTCAAACGTTAATAGAAAAAAAATGGATTATATTAACAATAGGAATAATCGTTTTTATTTCAGCAATGACTTATGCTTTATTAAAGCCTGCAAAATATCAAGCCAGTATTTTATTAAAAATCCAACATAAACAACAAAGTGCTTTTGGAGGCATAGCTAATCTTAATCCCCAATTAATTAATATGCTGGAAGAGCCCATTGCGGTTCAAGTTGCGTTAATTCAGTCAGAATTTATCTTGGCGCCCGTTATTCGCTCCTTAAGCCTTACTGCGCCACAAATGATTTCAAAAAATACTCAGGAATCAGATATTATCAATCAATTGAGAGCAAATTTAACGGTCACTGATTTAAGTGGCTCAGAAAATAATAACAAAGTAGCTATTCTTAGGATTTCTCTAAGAGGCACAGACCCAGAGATGGTTACTAAGACACTGAACGAAATAGCGACTATTACCCAACAACAAAATATAAAGCTGAAAGCACTTGAAGCAGAAAAGACGCTGAAATTTCTAAAGCAGCAGCTACCCACCATACAGAAAAATCTTGAAGAAGCTGAAACCAAATCCAATCAACTACGCTCTATGAGCGGCAGAATTGATACTAAATTTCAAACTCAAAACTTACTTAGCCATATTGCGGATATCAATAAGCAAATTGAAAGCATTCATCTTAAAAAAATGAATATGCTCCATAGTTACACTTTTCATCATCCGTATATTATTGCGTTGTCGCAAGAAGTAAGCGAGTTAGAAAAAAACAGATCCCTATTACTCCAACAATTGAAACAATTACCTTCTTCGGATCAAGAAGCATTAGACCTCGTGAGAGAAGTGAATATTAAAAGTAATATGTATATCAGTATCTTGAACCAAATTCGGCAATTAGAAATTTTTAAATCCGGTATCATGAGCGATATTCAAATTCTTACCGCCGTGACGAAACCTTACGTATTTCATCCCCTAAAGCTGAGTCTCATTAGTTTTTTTAGTTTATTTGTTGGGTTAGTGCTAGGCAGCATGGGTGTTTTAACCTGGAGGCTAATAACGAGTTTTAGTATTCCCACTGCTAAATAGTATTGAGGTAAAACCCTTTATTTTTATATAATGATTTAATTTTGTCATTTTTTAGATTAAAATCAAGGCTCAAAATTAACGAATGAGTAAAATGCCATCCATTTGTTATGGTTACATAATTGTACATTATGATAGTTATTGTACCTTTAAGCATCCATTTTAACTAATACATATTCATCTTGAAAATATTAATACGGACTTTAACTTGTAAAAGGAGAGACATTATGCGAGCTTACCATACAAAAAAACAGATCAACCCAACAGCGACAGCACTTTTAACCTATTGTGTTGGAGCAGCGTTTTTATTGTCTAGCAATCTATGTTTTGCTAACCTTATCGTTATTACCGGTAACAATATCATTAATAAACCAACCACCTATAAAAATGATGTTTTGGATATGACAAATGGTCGATTTACCATTAAGAATGGGGGTTCATTAGAGATTGAAAATTCAATTATCAATTCCACGATTTCTTCAGCTAACCCTTACTTAGCTAACTTAACTGATGGATCGGTTTCACTAAAAAATAATACCGTCAATGTTTCTGTAGATGGTATTACTCCTAATGCTAATTCTAAGCCTGCCTATCATTTAATAGAAATACAAAGAGGATTAGTCGATATTAGTAATAATTCATTTTTAGCTAGCACTGCTTTTACTCTTGGATTTTTAGAAACACAAGAATTTAAAACCAATGGCATTAACATTAGTAAAAATAAAATTAAAAATTTT
>DATAXC010000032.1:0-2676 GCA_036266895.1 Gammaproteobacteria bacterium | reverse complement strand
AGAGGCGGTGCTACGAAATAGTTGTTTGCCTCTCCCCTTGTGGGAGAGGCGGTGCTACGAAATAGTTGTTTGCCTCTCCCCTTGTGGGAGAGGCCGACGCGCAGCGGCGGGTGAGGGGTCATTTCAACACGCCTGACACAGTTAAATAAACACTCTCCCTAAATAAAGGTTTTTACTATGCCATCCTCACTCGAACATTTTTTGACCGGCGAAGAACTATCGCCGACCCAATCATTGCATGTATTACAACAAGCGCTGATGTTAAAGAAAACACGGCAGCATTGTCGATATAAAACGGCATTAACTGGCCAATCTTTAGCCTTAATGTTTGATAAACCCTCATTACGGACGCGTTTTAGCTTTGCGATTGCCATGCGCGAATTAGGCGGAGATATTATAGAAAGTATTGGCAGTACCCGTAAAAGTGAAACCCCTGCCGATCAGGCGCGGGTGTTAAGCGGTTATTGCCATGCCGTGATGGTGCGAACGTTTCACGATAGCGACTTACAACAAATGGGGCAAGCTGCTAGTATTCCGATTATTAATGGCTTATCTGATTTGCATCATCCTTGCCAAATTTTCGCGGATCTGATGACGTTATTAGAAAGATTTGGCGAATTAAAAGGATTAACGCTGAGCTATATTGGTGATGGCAATAATATTTTACATAGTTTATTGTTGCTGGCACCGCGATTAGGCGTGAATATACAGTATTGTTGTCCAGCAGGGCGCGGCCCGAATGCCAAGATTTTAGCGCAAAGTATCGCGCAAGCTGAACAGGCGATTATACAAGCTTTTACCAAGCCGCAACAAGCTGTTGCGAATGCGCATGCTGTCTATACCGATGTATGGTCCAGTATGGGATTTGAAGCACAAGCAGCCGATCATTTATTTGCAGGATTTCAAGTGAATGAAGCGTTAATGCAATGTGCAGGTGTTGATGCAGTGTTTATGCATTGTTTACCGATGGAGCGCGGTAAAGAAGTCAGTGAAACATTGCCTGATCAAGCTTGTTCAGTGATTTTCCAACAAAGTGAAAATCGTTTACATGTACAAAAAGCGTTGTTGTTGAAATATCTTTCTTAAAGGAACCAAAAATGACTAAAAAAATTATTCTTGCTTACTCCGGTGGTTTAGACACATCTTGCGCGATTAAATGGTTGCAAGACCAATATCATTACGATGTCATTGCAGTGAGTATGGATGTCGGAGAAGGCAAAGACTTAGAGCCAGTACGTGATAAAGCGTTAAAAGTAGGTGCTAGCCAATGTTACATTCTGCCGTTGCAAGAACGTTTTGCACAAGAATTACTGATACCTGCTTTACAAGCAAATATGTTATACGAAGGCGTTTATCCTTTGATTTCAGCGCTTTCCAGACCAGTGATTGCGCAAGCCCTCGTTGAAATCGCCGCAAAAGAAAATGCGGTTGCCGTAGCGCATGGCTGTACCGGCAAAGGCAATGATCAAGTCCGCTTTGATGTAACGATTAAAGCATTAGCGCCGCATTTACAAATTGTTGCACCAGCACGAGAACATCCAATGGCACGTGAAGATGCGATTGCTTATGCTAAACAACATCAAATTCCTTTACCGATCGAATTAAATAATCCTTTTAGCATTGATCAAAATTTATGGGGAAGAAGTTGCGAATGTGGTGTATTAGAAGATCCTTGGATTGAACCGCCAGAAGCAGCGTATGCTTTAACTAAAAGTATTCAAGCGGCGCAAGCAGAACCGGAAGAAGTGACGATTGATTTTGTGCAAGGGGTGCCAGTCGCTTTAAATGGTCAAGCAAAAGCGTTACCGGAACTGATTCATCACTTAAACCAGCTTGCCGGTGCGCATGGTGTCGGTCGTATTGATCATATCGAAAATAGATTAATTGGCATTAAATCACGAGAAGTCTATGAAGCACCAGCCGCGATTACATTAATTACCGCGCATCGTGCTTTAGAAGCGTTGACATTAACCCGTGAAGTCGCACATTTTAAACCAATCATCGAGCAAAAGTTTGCTAATTTAGTTTATGAAGGGTTATGGTTTTCACCATTACGTCAAGCGTTATATGCGTTTATTCAAGAAACGCAACAACACGTCACTGGTAGTGTGCGGATGAAATTATATAAAGGTCATGCGCTGGTAGTGGGTCGAACGTCACCCTATTCTTTATATATAAAAGATTTAGCAACGTATGCTGCCGAAGATCAATTTGATCATCATGCTGCATTAGGCTTTATTAAACTTTGGGGGTTGCCAACGGAAATTTATCACCAAGTAAAAGCAGGTGTGACGAATGATGAAATCAATAAAAAGGTGGCGACATGAGTAAAAAATTGTGGGGTGGCCGTTTTAGCGCGGCCACTAGTGCGGATGTTGATCAGTATACGGCATCGATTGGTTTTGATCCGGAATTGGCACAAGATGATATCCTCGGTAGTTTAGCCCATGCGGCGATGTTAAAACATTGCAGTATTATTCAGTCGGAAGATCATGCGCAATTGAAATCCGGCTTGGAATACATAGCGGCAGCGATTAAAAATAATCAAGTTGAATTTAATGTCGCAGATGAAGATATTCATATGAATATTGAGCGCTTACTGGGGCAACACGTTGGACAAGTTGCTGGCAAATTGCATACCGCGCGTAGTCGCAATGATCAAGTGGCACTCGATTT
>DATAXC010000093.1:0-4745 GCA_036266895.1 Gammaproteobacteria bacterium | reverse complement strand
TCTAACGATTCCATCGCTACGCGTGCCGTATTTAATTCTGCTTCTATCGCAACATGTTTATCTAAAGTACGTGATAATGATTTTTTTAGGGTTTCCAGCGGCGGCATAGAAGAAAGCTCACTTTGCAAAGTGATTTTACGCTCATTTAACGCAGTCATTTGTGCTTGCAATCGAGTCAAGGTTTGTTGTAAAGCACTCTTTTGCGACTTAGTTGTTTGTAAACGGATTTCCAATTCATGCTGTTGTTGTTTTTTATGATTAAGCTGATCGCGCTCCGTTTGTAATTGCTGCCGCACTTCATCACGTTCCACGATCAACTGATCGCGCATATCTGCTTGCTGCTCAAGTGCCGTCATTGCTTCTTGCCAAATCTGGCGGGATTGCTGCAATTTATCATTCGCTTGCTTTAATTGATTAGCACCTTCCTCTAACTCTTTAATGCAGCGCTCTGATTGGCCTTTTAGTTCAAGCAAACGTTCTTGTTTCATTTTTTGCTGCGCATTAACTTGCGCAGATTGACTCTGACATTGATTATAGTTCTGCTGTAATCGTTCCTGTTCTTGCTCTAATTTTTGTATTTTTTCTCGATGCTGCGCAATCCCTTTTTCTAATTCATTTTGTATTTCAATTTGTGATTGAATGCGCATCGCTAATTGCTTTAACTCTTGTTCACGTTGAAAAACGCCCGCAGCAGGATCTTCTTCACGTAAAATTTTAATCCAAGCACGGTTTAACCAAATACCATCACGTGTTACTACTGATTCATTGGCAGCCAATGATTCGCATAACGACAAAGCTTCCGATAAAGAGTCAGCAACATAAATACCAGTCAATAAAGCATCCATCGGCCATGCGGATTTAATCTTTTGTTGTAACAAGGTTCCTTTCGTCTGTTTATCCACGACTGGCGTTTGCGCTGGTGTAAATACACATAATTTACCCGAAGTAAAATCTTCTAAATGCGGCACAACTTCGTTTAACTGATCAACACAAATCGCTTGCAAACAAAAACCCAATACTTTTTCTGCTGCTAACTCCCAACCTGTTTCTACGGTAATATGTTGAGCTAATCTTGTTTTATCTGCCAATTGATGCTTCGTCACCCAAGGGGTAGCAGGATTATCACGTTGACCCAGCGCTGTTTGTTGCAAAGCTTCCAAAGAAGCCTGTTGGCCGCGCAACTTTTGTAATTCGTTACGTACATTATCTAACTGCTTATTCGCATCTTGTTGCGCTGTTTTTTGCGCATTCATTTCCGCGCGTATTTCAGCTAATTGTTTGTTTTGAAATGCCAATTCATCAGCTATCTCATAAGCTTTCTTAGTAAAGTCTTCTAATTCTTTATTTAGCTCAGAAAAATTAAAATTAACTTGATCTTGCTGCAATTGGGTTTGTCGATTTTGCAAGGCAGCAATACGCTGTTCCCAATGTTGAATATTAGTTTTTTCAACTTGTGCCGTTTGTGTTGTAGTAGCAGAAGTTTGATGAAAAGTGTCCCATCGTTCTTGCCAATCTTGTTGCGCATCTTCAGCCAGTTCTAAATTCGATTGTAAAATATCCATCTCTTTGACCGCAGTAGCTAATTGCGGTTCCAGTGAGAGCGTTTCTCGTTCAAATTCACGCAACTCATCGTCTGATTCACTGATTTCATTTTTAATGGTTTGACATTGATTTTCTGTTTGCGCAAGATCGTTTTCCCACTGATGTTGACGCTCTTGTTGGTGCAAAATATCTTGTTCAATGCGGGTTATTTCATTTCCTACTGCATAATAGCGGCGTTGAACTTCTTGAAATGCATCATGTGCAACACGTTGTTCATGACGCATTTGCTCTAGTTCACGGTCGGCGGTGCTTAATTCACTATGACGCGCTTCTAACGAAGTTTCTTCTCTTTGGATTTGTAAAGTAGATTCGACAATACGACTATCTAACTGCCGCCATTGGATACCATATAATTCAGCGCGTGTGCTACGTTCTTGCTGTTTTAACGCTTTAAATTTTTCTGCGACATTGGCTTGATGTTTTAAGTGATTTAATTGTTTTTCTAATTCGGTACGGATATCATTGACGCGTGCTAAATTTTCTTTAGTATGTTGGATACGCAATTCGGTTTCATGCCGGCGCTCTTTATATTTGGAAATACCTGCCGCTTCTTCTAAGTAAGTACGTAACTCATCTGGTTTCGCTTCAATCACTCGGCTAATCATATTTTGTCCAATGATAGAATAACTACGCGGACCTAAACCGGTGCCTAAAAATAAATCTACCATGTCACGTTTACGGCAACGTACGCCATTTAAATAATAAGAAGAGTCGGAATCACGATTAATTAAACGCTTTATTGAAATTTCGGCAAATTTGGCATATTCTCCACCCAAACTACCATCGCTATTGTCAAAGATCAGTTCAACTGAAGCTTGTCCTATCGGTTTACGGGCTGTGGAACCATTGAAGATCACATCGGTCAATGCTTCACCACGCAAATACTTAGGGGAGCTTTCACCCATCACCCAAGTTACCGCATCAATGATATTAGATTTGCCGCAGCCATTCGGGCCAACTACCGCAATACGTTTACTGGGTAACTTAACGGTAGTTGGATCTACAAAAGACTTAAAGCCAGCCATTTTAATTTCTGTCAGTTGCATGTCTTCTCTTCCATCCTTAAAAAGTTAATAGCCGGCGGGGTTTTTCATAGGTGTCAAACTAAACCGTTTTCATTACCCCTCACCCGCCGCCTAGCGGCGTCGGCCTCTCCCACAAGGGGAGAGGCAAAAAACTGTTTATTTGATACGTATGACAAATATTCTCTTGCCAACCAAAATTAGTTCCTATTATGCCAGGATTAAAGGGTTTCTGGTATATACCTGAAGCGTTATATCGATTAAACTTTTTAGAAGTACTGGAAGTATTTTTACCTCCCCTCTTGTGGGAGAGGGTTAGGGGAGAGGGTTTTCCCCGTTTACGGGGGAGGGGGGTAGGTTTAAAGAAATATATTATTGGATAATATTATTATGCTAAGTTTCCCAAACAAGCCATGGATTGCTTATTTGATTGCCATCATTGGCATCTTAATCTCTTGTACTGTATGGTACGTTCTATGGCGTGATTTAGAAGCCTATTTTCATTTCCTGATGCATCTACATAGCCTGACCCCCTGGTTAGCGCTCATCTTGGGCTGTTGTTTTTCTATTTTGATCGCGGTCGTTATTCGGGTAGCCCAATTAGCTCAATCTCAAGCCGCTACGCTCAAAGAGACCAATGAGACAATCAAAAGAGAAATAGCTGATCGTATTTTTGCAGAAGAAACCAAACAAAAACTGGAAGTAGCGCTGTTGCAAGGCCAAAAGCTACAAGCGATTGGCACCTTAGCCGGTGGTATTGCCCATGATTTTAATAATATTCTCTATGCAATTATTGGTTACACAGAAATGGCGCAAGAAGATGTAGCAAAAGACGGTATTACTTATAAAAATTTAGGCAAGGTAAAGGAGGCAGCTCATCGTGGCCAAGAGCTAATCTCGCGCATTTTGGCTTTTAGCCGTAGACAACACCATGAGTTTGACGTTATTCAATTAAAGGAATCGATTGAAGCAGCCCTATCGTTACTGACACCCACTATTCCTGCAAGCGTGATGATCGATTTTAAGGCGCAAAATGACACTGATTTTTCCATTTCTGGGAATCAAACTCAAGTTCATCAAATTTTAGTCAACCTTATTAACAATGCTGTCGATGCAATGGAAAGCGAAGGGAGCATTACCATTCATTTAGATCGCGTACCTGCTGCGGACCCGCTTTTGCGACAATTTCCTGAATTACGCACACAAGATTATTGTAGAATTGAAATAAGTGATCAAGGTCATGGCATGGACAGAGCAACCATGGAACGTATTTTTGAACCCTTTTTTACAACCAAAGAAGTAGGAAAAGGTTCTGGGTTGGGCTTATCCATCGTACACTCTATTGTTAAAGAGCATCATGGCGATATTACGGTGAAAAGTCAGTTGGGACATGGGACGACTTTTATGTTGTTGTTGCCGACTGCAGGAGATGGGCGTGGGTAGGAAGGAAGCCCTCTCCCGCCCTTCGGGCACCCTCCCCCACAAGTGGGGGAGGGGAAATCAGATAGACCATCTTATATCCTCTCCCCCGTTTACGGGAAGGCGCCGTCCCGCACTGGTTGCGGGAGTGCCCGAAGAGCGGGAGAGGGGGAGTAGGAATACCAATATATTTTATTGCATCTTAATTGGATAGACATCATATAGGAAAAAACATATGGCAAAAATATTACTAGTAGAAGACGATGATTTAGTACGAGACATGTTGACCCAAGTATTAGAGCGCTCATCCCATACGGTTTTTTGTGCGGCTAATGGCGAAGATGCTAGTAATTATCTAAAAACAGCTACGCCTGATATTATGATTACCGATATTATCATGCCGAAAAAAAGCGGTATCACGTTAATTTCTGAAGTTAAAAATCGTCATCCTAATTTAGAAATTATTGCTATTTCTGGCGGCGGTCGCTTGGATCCCACTGGTTATTTAGATTTATCGGAATCATTAGGTGCTTCAGTTTCTTTTGAAAAGCCGATTGATAATACGGCTTTGTTGATGGCGATTGATTTGTTGTTACATGGTAGTAAGCAAGTATCGAGTTAGGGATAGACCCCCTCACCCGCCGCCTACGGCGTCGGCCTCTCCCACGGAGGGGAGAGGCAAAAGCGCTAGCATTATTCAAT
>DATAXC010000337.1:0-9183 GCA_036266895.1 Gammaproteobacteria bacterium | reverse complement strand
TTCATCATTCTTATCATATAAAGCCGTTCTACCCGCACAATGCATAACGCGTGCCAGACCATCTTTTTCTTTTTCTAAAGGATGTAATTGATACGTATAAAAACTATTTTCAGAAGGATGATGTTTGCAAAATGCACGCATTAATAACTTAAACATATCTAATTTTTCATTAGACATGTTTTGATGCATAAAACCATCTAAATTGGGAATGAGTATCTTATTTGCTGCTTCACTAAAATTACCATTTTTATCTAGTATAGGATAAGTCGTTAATTTATGTTCTGAGCATTGATCTTTTACTATTGCGATCGGTATCGATGCTTGATAACGTCCGATTAATGTTTCCATTTCCCGATAATTAATCTTATTGCTGCTAAATAATGCCATGGCTGTTTGCAGAAACAATGGATCAGTAAAAATAGGCGCATCCCATTGATTTTGATTAAGTGCTTGTAGTAATTGCTGTTGTTTAACTGCATTCAAATTCTTTTTTATTGTAGATACATGATTTAATAACCGTTGAACTGGTAAACGATGTATCTCATTTAATTTAACAGGTAGTAAGCTATCGGCACTACGAAGCTCGCGCCAATGTCGTTGTAGAGTAAAGGCTGCTCGATTAAGCTTGTTTTTTGCGGCTATTGGTAAAGCATCGAATGTTTTACGCGCAGCATCTTTTGCTTTCTTTTTTTTACTCGCTTTGAAAGCAGTTCGTTTTTCTTGTGAAGGTGCATAGAGTGTATGCAGCATCAGTGAATAACTTTTCTTTTGGCTATAATAAACTGCACTCGCCTCTTTCGGTGTTCGAATTTGCATATTTATTGATCTCATCATGTTTTTTAGTTTTTTAATTGTACTATTATTATCTTAAGAGAATATTAAAAGTTATTTAATTTCAATTAGTTAATTTTTTTTGGGGGTTAATTACCCCTCACCCGCCGCCTTCGGCGTCGGCCTCTCCCACAAGGGGAGAGGCAAAAACGCCAGCGTATTGATTTATTCAACAATGCATCGACAAGGGGAGAGGCAAAAACGCCAGCGTATTGATTTATTCAACAATGCATCTACAAGGGGAGAGGCAAAAACGCCAGCGTATTGATTTATTTAACAATGCATCTACAAGGGGAGAGGCAAAAACTTGCAATGAAATGAATTAGCATTGCCTCTCCCCTTGTGGGAGAGGCCGACGCGTAGCGGCGGGTGAGGGGTAATTAAAAAAACCAACGCAACGAGACTTCTTCCCAAAATTATGAATAGTAACTATAATTTCCACTCCCTTTATATCCCAAAATAGAAGAACAGCCATGTTATTATGCTTAGATGTTGGAAATACTCACATTTTAGGTGGGGTTTTCGATAAAGATCAGCTTATTGCTCGCTTTCGTTATGCGACACATTTGATTGGTACTGCCGATCAATTTGGTATGTTTTTAATTAATATTTTACAAACCAATCAAATCCCCATAATCAATATTTCCGCAGTCGCTGTCAGTTCGGTAGTGCCCAGTTGTGATTTCACCCTGAGGCATACGTTTGCATTATATTTTAAGGCATCCTATTTCACGTTACGGGCTGGGGTAAAAACCGGGTTAAATATCAAGTATAAAAACCCTAATGAGGTAGGCGCGGATAAAATTGCTAATGCAATCGGCGCAATTCATGCTTTTCCCGGTAAAAATATCATTTCGATTGATATGGGCACAGCAACCACGGTTTGCGCGATTAATGCCAATCGCGATTATTTAGGCGGCGCGATCTTACCGGGCATGCGGCTAGCCATGGAATCGTTAAAAAGTAATACCGCGAAATTAATGGAAGTCGATATTGAAGCGCCCAGTTTTTATATTGGCCGCACCACTAGAGAAAGCATTCAACTCGGTCTTTATTATGGCCATCTCGGTGCATTAAAAGAAATTATTGCTGGGTATAAGCAAGAAATTTTTAAAGATGAACCGGTAACAGTTATCGGTACCGGCGGGTTTTCGCAATTATATAGGGAAAAAACCTTATTTGACGTTATTTTGCCCGATTTAGTTTTACAAGGATTACGCACGGCCTATGCGTTGAATTTAGTTTAATTCTTTATGCGTATTCATTATAATTTATCCACGCCAGACGCACTACATGCAGCTTCTGCACTTTTGATAAAAGACGAAATCATTTTTTTGACAGGAGATAAATCTTTTAAAAAAATATCAAACCTGAATGTAACTCTTCTATAGAATATCAACCAATACCAACAATTAATGTCGTTTTCGAGATGACTTATACTCGCTAGTCACAGCCTTGCTGGTTGCTATTTCTTTCGCAGCTTGTATAATTTTTTCGACACTGTTCTCTATTGGTAATCCTTTATTTTCCCTGTCCACCACACCAAGAAATTTGATTTTATTATTGCGGTGGCAGGCAAATCGCACGGCGAGTTCAGGATAAGCTAGACCAATCTCCTTAGCACAGGTCAAAAATTCACTTTTTCTCTTCGAGGTTAAATATACTCGATATAGCAAAATACTGAAAATAGGCGTTTCTATCTTCTTATCTACGATATGCTGAACAATATATTCTGCTATTTTAAAATATTTTTTCAGCTCCCCTGTCATATATTCTGGAAAAAATTCGATGTCCTTATGCCAAATTTTTTTATTTCTTGCCATATCCATTAAGCATAAAATCCCGCTATCAGTAATCTTTTTATTTTCATCTAACAAAATCACTTTTTTACGTGACTTATGCATTAATTTTTTACTAAACTGTTCAGCTTCTTCTTTTGGACTAATAAAAACATGATCAACCTCTATATTGCTAAAAAAAGCATCGATCAAATACCAAACTGCCACTGAAAACAACCTATCTTGATGTTCAGTGCCTCGTAATGCCTCAACAAGCAAACCCATTTGAATAATCGTTGCGAATCTAAGCAGGGTTTTCCGCAGTCTTACATCTAACTCAGATAAGATAATTGCATGCAGACGATCATGTGCTACTCTGGCCGTAGCGCTGCCCTCCTCTTCTTTATAACCATGCACGACTTTACCTATTTCTACCTCAGGATAATCCCCTGCTTGCGGCCGATAAGGAAACACACAGCGAGCTCCCTTTTCTATATCAGGTAAATCCAATTTGCCTATCAACACACGATTGGGTACGACAACTTGATGATCACAATCAAAGCGTGCTAGATGAAAAGCTTCATAAGCACTACTGGATAGCTCTATGTTTACCAATGAAGCTCGCCAATCGCTATAAGCGGGATTGCTTTTATCGTTTTTATCATAAAGTGAAACATGATAGTTATGATAGGAATGCATTTTTCCTGCTAATCTATCCCTTTCTCTCTCTAGCGGATGTATTTTATAAGTATAAAAATTATTTTCTGAAGGACACTTTTCAGAAAATGCTTGTATCAAGAAACGTACTGTTTTTATCATTTGCTTTGAGTAATGTTTTACACCTAAAAACCCAGCTAAATTAGGAATTAATATTCGCTGCGCAGCTTCAGTCAACTGGCCTGCGGCATTAATGATAGGATAAGTTTTCAACTGATGAACTGGAAAATTTTCTGCGCTAGTCAAGGGCATCATGGCTTGATAACGACCAATGAATGTTTCCATTTGCCGATAAGTAATTTTACCACTGGCAAACACTGCCATTGCGGTTTGAATACAATATTCATCCGTAAAAATAGGATCATCCCATGCATTTTTATTTAATGCTGCCAATAATTGTTGTTGTTTAGCAGCATTTAAATTCTTTTTTGCTGTTTTTACAGCATTTAATAAATGCGCAACGGACAAATCATGTAATCCATTTGGATTAACAAAAAACAAAGTATCTTGACTGCGCATCACATACCAATTTTTTTCTATCTTTTTTACAGCATGGCTCAGCCGGGCTTTTGCATTTGAAGGTAACGCATCAAATTTTTTACGCGCAGCTTCTTTTGCAGGTGCACGCTTGGTTGCAGCAAAGGCTGCTTGTTTTTTTTGTGATGCGGCGCGCAGTTGCGCTAACGCATTAACATAACTGCTATCCTGTTTTTCACGAACCGCGATTGCTTTTTTAATATTAATAATTCTCATAATCGTTGTGTGTGTGTAGATTTGTGGGTTTAATTTTAATTTAATTTCTCTGAATACACCGGATAGCGCTGACATAACGCAAGTGCTGCTTTTTGTATTTGGGCAATACGTGCTTCATCAGTCGGATGATCTAAGATATCACAAATCCAATTGGCGATTTGTTGGCATTCTTGTTCTTTAAAACCACGTGTAGTAATAGCAGGTGTTCCAATCCGTAAACCGCTGGTAATAAATGGGGATTGCGGATCATTCGGTACAGCATTTTTATTCGTAGTAATATTGGCTCGTCCTAACGCGGCTTCTGCATCTTTACCCGTTAAGCCTTTGCCGATTAAATCGATTAACATCAAATGATTATCAGTACCACCACTAACAATTTTATAACCACGTTGACTAATCGCATAAGCCATCGCGCGGGCATTATTCAAAATTTGTTGTTGATAAGTTTTAAATTCAGGTTGCAATGCTTCTTGAAAAGCCACCGCTTTAGCAGCAATCACATGCATTAAAGGACCGCCTTGACCGCCTGGAAAAATAGCAGAATTTAATTTCTTTTCTAAATCAGGATTACTTTTTGCTAAGATCAAACCGCCACGTGGACCACGTAAGGTTTTATGCGTGGTGGTAGTAGTGACATCAGCAATACTCACCGGCGAAGGATATAAACCAGTCGCAACTAAACCGGCAACATGCGCCATATCTGCCATTAAATAAGCGCCAACACGATCAGCAATGTCTCGAAATCGCTGCCAATCGACAATGCGTGAATACGCAGAAAAACCAGTCACAATGAGTTTAGGTCGATGTTCTTCCGCTAAACGTTCAGCTTCTTCATAATCAATTTCACCCGTTTCCGGAAGCAGACCATAAGAATGAAATTTATATAATTTTCCTGAAAAATTAACTGGCGAACCATGGGTCAAGTGACCGCCATGCGCCAGACTCATGCCTAATACGCTATCACCCGGCTGAATCATCGCTGCATAAGCCGCTGCATTGGCTTGTGACCCTGAATGCGGCTGTACATTGGCATAAGCAGCAGAAAATAATTGTTTAGCACGATCAATAGCTAATTGCTCAGCTACATCCACATATTCACAACCGCCATAATAACGTTTGCCCGGATACCCCTCTGCATATTTATTGGTTAATACCGATCCCTGCACCGCTAAAACAAGTGGACTGACGTAATTTTCAGAAGCAATCAGTTCGATATGTTCTTCTTGGCGTTTACGCTCATTCTCAATCGCTTGTTCTAGTGCGCTATCAAAATCATGCAGGGATCTAGGTGGAAACATAATAGGTGACCTCTTAAATATTAGATATAACTATCTTTCAATTGTGCATTGGCAATCACTTGTTCTGCTTGTGTTGCACGATAAGCACGCAGTGCCTCACGATAAGCAGGATATTTATTACTTAAAATACTCGCAGCAAGAATTCCAGCATTGGTCGCGCCGGCTTTACCGACAGCTAAAGTACCAACGGGAATACCTGCTGGCATTTGTACAATAGCTAATAATGCATCTAACCCATTCACAAATGTACTAGAAGGAATTGGCACACCTAACACTGGCAATAAAGTTTTAGCTGCAACCACACCAGGCAAATGCGCAGCACCGCCTGCTGCGGCAATAAACACTTCTACACCGCGTTTTTCAGCGTTATGAATATATTCAAATAACGCATCAGGCGTACGATGTGCAGATAACGCCCGCGCTTCGTGTGGAATTTTGAATTGTTCTAAAATATGACTGGTTGCTTCCATAATACCCCAGTCCGATTTGGAGCCCATTAAAATAGCAACATGAATAGTAGATGTAGTAGACATAATCACCTCAGTTTTTAATGCTTAAAACAACGTTTCCCAGTAAATACCATCGCAATCCCATGCTCATTGCAAGCCGCAATCACTTCCTCATCGCGCACCGAACCACCTGGCTGAATGATAGCACGAATACCCAATTCAGCAATGCGGTCAATACTATCACGAAATGGAAAAAATGCATCCGAAGCTAAAATAGCGCCTTGAATATTTTCACCGGCTTTACGCACTGCCATATCCACTGCATCAACGCGCGAAACTTGTCCGGCACCTACCCCTAACGTAGCCGTTTGTTTCGCTAATAAAATAGCGTTTGATTTAATATGCTTAACGACACGCCAAGCAAATTGCATGGCGATTTTATCTTCGTCGCTAGGTTGAATTTTTGTCACGCTGGGCAATGATTGAATAGTTAACGGCGCAATATCTTTTTCTTGTAACAAAAGCCCACCAGTAATAAAACGCATTTCCCACGTTTCAAATTGCTCATCTGGCATTTCCAAAACACGCAAATTAGGTTTTGTTGCTAATACAGCAAGCGCGTCCGCATCATAAGCAGGGGCTAAAATAACTTCCATAAAAATATTGGCAACCGCTTCTGCAATGGCTTTAGTACAAGGACGATTTAAAGCAATAATGCCACCAAATGCAGAAAGCGCATCTGCAGCATAGGCAGCGGCATACGCTTGATCAATAGATGCTGCTGAAGCAACACCGCAAGGATTCGCATGCTTGACAATCACACACGTCGGCGCTTCAAATTCGCGCACACAGGCCCAAGCTGCTTCTGCATCTAATAAATTATTGTAAGAAAGTAATTTACCTTGATGTTGGATCGCCGATAAAATACCGCTCACTTGTGGTAATTGATAAACAGCGGCTTTTTGATGTGGATTTTCACCATAACGCAAATCAGATTTTTTAATCAGTTGTAACTGTAATGACGCAGGGCAATTTGCACTATTGGCTGCTGCTCCTGCACGTTTTTCAGTAAAATATTGTTGCACCATCGCATCATAACGCGCAGTCAAGGTAAATACTTTTTGTGCGAAAGCAATACGCGTCTCTTTGGTCAAGCCGCCTTGCGTATGCAATTCAGCTAATACCGTCGTATAATCTTCTGGATCGACCACAGCACCAACCCAAGCAAAATTCTTTGCTGCTGCGCGCACCATGGTTGGGCCACCAATATCAATATATTCTACCGCTTCTTCCCAAGATAAATCGGCATCTTTGACTGCTTCCGCAAAAGGATAAAAATTAACGACAACTAAATCAATCCAATCAATTTGATGTTGTTTCGCTTCTTGAGCGTGTATATCGCGGCGCCCCAAAATACCGCCATGCACTTTTGGATGTAAGGTTTTAACCCGGCCATCTAATATTTCCGGAAAGCCAGTGACCTCTTCAACCACGCGATGAGGTATTTGTGCTTGCGTTAATAATTGACTGGTGCCGCCCGTAGAAATAATTTCTACGTTTAAAGCCGTCAATGCTTGCGCAAATGCCACAATACCGGTTTTATCTGAAACAGATAATAATGCACGCTTAACAGGAATAATATTCATTTTTTATTTTCCAAACTGAGTTGATTAATGGCTGCGATTAACGCATCACCTTCTAATTGTTGCACACGTTGCTTTAATGTTTCTGGTGTATCGGTAGCGAATACGGGACAGCGTTTTTGTAACACGATCGGGCCGGCATCAACTTCTTCTGTAACATAATGCACCGTACAACCGGTTTCTTTCACACCCGCTGCGAGTACTGCGCGATGGACATCCAAATCCATTTTACCTGCAAATGCGGGCAGCAAAGAAGGATGCACATTAATAATTTTCTGTTGCCAAGCGGTGACAAATGCAGCCGACAAAATGCGCATATACCCTATCAATACCACTAAGGTTATCTCATGGTGCCGCAATAAATCAGAAATTTTCTGATCATATTGTTCACGCGATAACCCTTGACTATTAACATATTGTTTCGGTATGCCATGAATCTCCGCGCGCTCTAAAATCAATGCATCTGGCTTATTACTCACAACCAAATTAATCGTAGCTGCTAATTGCTGCTCTTCTCTAGCTGTTAACAAAGCTAATAAGTTAGTACCACGTGTGGATCCCAAAATACCTAGTCGCATTATTCTTCTCGTAACTCGCGCATAACGTCAATACGCTGACGTATTAATTGATCAGTACCAATATCGGCACGATGAAATAAAGGACCGTCAATCGCACAAATTTCTTTTTCTGCGATAGATTCCGCCGCAGAAATAGAATCTGCGACGCCAACATAGGCAGCAGTACGTGAACCTGCCGTATAAATTTTTCCATCGATTGCATTAACCGATGACAAATATAAACAAGATTTGTTTTTTACTGCACAAATGGTAATTTCTACATTTTGTGCTGGGGTATCTGGATACCCTTCTGGTACTGCATACTTACAAACAGTTGCCTGCGGGGTAAAACGCACTAATTCTGTTGATAAATTACCGGTAATTAAAGCTTGGCAAATCGCCACCAAATCAGATTCTAATATGGTTAAGATATTTAATGCTTCTGGATCACCAAACCGCGCATTAAATTCTATCACTTGTACACCTTGCCGCGTGGCAATGAAGCTGCCATAAAGTACGCCAATATATTTTTCTCTGGTTTCTGTAAACAATGCATTAATAACCGCTTGATTAATCTCCATCGCTGCTTGCATATCTGCATCAGTTAAAAAAGGTAATCGATGATTGGTATCAGAATAACTACCCATGCCACCGGTATTCGGTCCTTTATCACCGACATATGCACGTTTATGATCTTGCACCACTGGCATCGGCACTAAATGCGTACCATCACAAAAACACATCAGCGAAAATTCTTGGCCAATTAATTTTTCTTCAATAATCACCGGCTGCATACGACCAAAAATTTCATCACAATACGCTAACGCTTCAGCAAAAGAATGCAAATGCTCTCCAGCCACTTTCACCCCTTTACCGCCCATTAAACCGTTGGCTTTAATCACATAACCATTTTCACCTAACTCATGTAAAAAAGTTTCTACCCCATTCATATCGTGAAACACTTGATAACGCGGCGATCCTGGAATGTTATATTTTTGCATTAAGTCACGGGCAAATGATTTACTGGTTTCAATGCGCGCAGATTTTTGTTTCGGGCCAATAGTTGGAATCGGTACTTGCCACAATGCATTGGCTAAGCCTTTTTCTAAAGGTGCTTCTGGCCCGATAATCGCTAAACCAACTTGCCATTCTTTGGC
>DATAXC010000317.1:0-2605 GCA_036266895.1 Gammaproteobacteria bacterium | reverse complement strand
ATTGATGACACGCTGATTACTTTTGTGGCTACCTATGGTGTGCTGACCTATGTTTTATTATTCACCATTATTTTCTGTGAAACGGGCCTAATCGTGACCCCTTTTCTGCCAGGTGATTCATTACTGTTTGCGGCGGGTAGTATTGCTGCATACGAAACAAATATCTTAAGTATCCAGCTATTGTTTTTACTATTAGTATTAGCGTCTATTCTTGGTAATAAAGTGAATTACCTGATTGGCCGTTATATCGGCCCCAAGGTTTTTTATGCAGAACATTCCTGGTTGTTAAACAAAAAACACTTGCAAGAAGCGCATCGATTTTATGAGAAACATGGTGGTAAAACGATTATTTTTGCTCGTTTTATTCCTATTATCCGAACTTTTGTACCTTTTGTTGCCGGAGCGGGTGAGATGAGTCTCAAACAATTTTCTTTTTATAATGTCGTCAGCGCGTTAATTTGGATTGGCAGTTTGTTGGCAGCGGGTTATTTTTTTGGTAGTTTGCCCTTTGTGAAAGAACATTTCTCCATGATTGTCTATGCGATTGTGGTTATTTCGTTATTGCCACCCGTGATTACCTTGGCTTATCAGCGGCTTACTGTCGCGAATGGCAAGTAAAATGCAGTATCATGCTGGTATCTTCTAGACAAGACCTCTTAAATCAGGCACAATGCATGACCTGAAGAGCATCTTTAGAAATTGAATTTTTTATGCTAACGCAAAAAAGCAATTTCTAGAGATGCTCTTAAGCCATCATTAGAGGAGCCTCTTCATATGGCCATGGACTTACGAAAAGTTAAAAAGTTAATTCATTTAATCCAAAGTACAGGCGTTGCGGAGATTGAGATTCGCGAAGGTGAAGATTCAGTCCGCATCACTCGAGAAAACAAAGCGGCCAGTATGCCGCTGATGATGCCATCTACGATGGCTGCAGCACCTGCCGCAGTGGAAAACAAGTCAGAAACCTCTCCAGCTAAAGCGGAAGCAATGTCTGCTGTGCCAGATAACAAACATACGATTAAAGCGCCGATGGTCGGTACGGTTTACTTATCTCCTACGCCTGATGCCAAACCTTTTGTTGATATTGGTCAATCTGTCAAGGTCGGTGATGTGATTTGTTTGATTGAAGCAATGAAAATGTTTAATCAAATTGAAGCGGATAAAGCGGGTACACTGACGTCAAGATTAGTCGATAACGGTACTCCGGTTGAGTTTAACCAGCCGCTATTCGTCATTGAATAGTTATTGCGGATAACAGCATGTTTGATAAAATGTTTAATAAAGTATTAATTGCCAATCGTGGAGAAATCGCTTTACGCATTCTCCGCGCTTGTAAAGTATTAGGGATTAAAACCGTTGCAGCACATTCAACGGTAGATGAAAATTTATTACATGTCCGCTTAGCCGAAGAATCAGTTTGCATTGGACCGCCACCCGCCGCACAAAGTTATTTGAATATTCCTGCTATTATTAGTGCAGCAGAAATTACCGATGCGGTAGCTATCCATCCAGGTTATGGTTTTCTCTCAGAAAATGCTGATTTTGCTGAACAAGTGGAAAAAAGCGGATTTATTTTTATTGGACCCAATCCCGAGACGATACGGCAAATGGGCGATAAAGTGGCTGCGATCAAATTGATGAAGCACATCGGCATTCCTTGTGTGCCAGGTTCTGATGGCCCTATAGAAGATAATGATGCTGAAACAGTTAAATTAGCGCGTGCGATTGGTTATCCCGTTATTATCAAAGCAGCAGGCGGCGGCGGTGGTCGCGGCATGCGCGTCGTGCATACCGAATCACATTTGTTGAATGCGATTACCTTGACGCGTAGTGAAGCAAAAGCCGCATTTAATAATGATAAAGTTTATATTGAGAAATACTTGCAAAATCCGCGTCATATTGAAATTCAAGTCTTGGGTGATGGGCATGGCAACGCGATATATTTAGGTGAACGCGATTGCTCGATTCAACGCCGTCATCAAAAAATTATTGAAGAAGCACCTGCGCCTGGGATTACCCCAGCGCAACGTGCTGAAATTGGTGAATTATGTGCGCAAGCTTGTCGCGATATGCGTTATCGTGGTGCCGGTACCATGGAATTTCTTTATGAAGACGGTAAATTTTACTTCATTGAAATGAATACCCGTATCCAGGTAGAGCATCCAGTGACGGAATTGATTACCGGTGTAGATTTAGTCGTTGAGCAATTACGTATTGCTGCGGGTGAAAAAATGACGTTAACCCAGCAAGATATCAAAATTCGTGGTCATGCGATTGAATGTCGGATTAATGCCGAAGATCCGCGTACCTTTGTGCCTTCACCCGGGACGGTCACTTACTTTCATGCGCCCGGCGGTCCAGGGATTCGTGTGGACTCGCATATTTATGGCAGCTATAAAGTACCGCCTAATTATGATTCATTGATTGCTAAAGTCATTGCTTTTGGGGATACTCGTGAATTAGCATTAAACCGCATGCGTAGTGCGCTGGATGAAACGGTCATTGAAGGTATTCGAACCAATATACCGCTCCATCAAGATATTTTACGTGGCAATTCGTTCCAGAAGGGGTTGATTAATATCCATTATTTAGAAAAATGGATGAA
>DATAXC010000309.1:0-8494 GCA_036266895.1 Gammaproteobacteria bacterium | reverse complement strand
CATCAAAATATATCTTGCAGAAACATACGGAAAAATTGGATGGCAATGAAAAATTAACAGCGGGTGCTGTCGGTGAAGAAGCGTTTAAAAAGAAATTAACACAGGATGCAGCGGGCAACCGATTAAGCCCTGCAGCAAAAGATGCGGCAATGAAACAAGAATTGGCTGCAATGAAAGAACGCCAAGAATGGAGCGGCTACGCACAACAAGCATTGTCGGCACAATTGGAAGCGCATGATAAGATTGCATCTGATCCGTTAACGTTTAAGAAAGAAGAGGAAGCAACAGCAGCGGATGTGCATAATCGGCTAGATGAAAATTATCTGCGCAGTGAACAAGACAGACGCAATGCAATCGAAGCGCTGGATAAAGAACATACCGATGCTGAGCGACGCATAACCGTGATGGAAAAAGAAATTCAAGCCGAAAAAGTTGCGATCACCAATAAAGACCCACGTATGCGTACAGCTGATGATGTCAAACGTTTAGGCGAATTAGATGGTATGACAAAAAATATTAATGGCATAAAAGAAAAACAATCAGAGTTAAGTAAACAATTGACTGGAAAAGGCGTGCAACCAAGTGCAGATCCTAACCAGCCAAATCCACCATCTTTAAAAGAGCAAGATACTAAAAATATGGCAGCCATTAAACGTAAAGAACCGAAACCAGAACCTGTTAAAGCAAGTGAAGAAGAAAGAAGACCAGGCCGTAGTATTAGTGCTGGCGGCCCATAATAGACTTCTGCTACAATCCCCGCCAATATCATTCCTCACTATTATTGGCGGGTTCATGCGTAGACTACTCATTGCCGGAAACTGGAAAATGCATGGCTCGGTTAGCCAGGTAAAAACCTTGCTAGCGGGCATTAAACAAGGCGCTGGTGATTATCCAGCCATTGAAATTGTCGTTTTACCCACGTTTGTTCACTTACTGTTGGCGCATGATTTGTTAGCCAATACCCCGATTTTATTAGGCGCACAAAATTTGTACGTAGGCAACCAAGGCGCTTTTACTGGTGAAGTCGCTGGTACTATGCTGGCTGACTTGGGCTGCCAATATGTATTAATTGGTCATTCTGAGCGCCGTTCTCTATTTCATGAAGATTTAGCCTTAATTGCTGCTAAATTTAAAGCGGCAGTCGCAGCTGGTTTGAAGCCGATTTTATGTGTCGGTGAAACGCAAGCGCAACGCGAACAAGACCAAACCAAACAAGTGATTACAGAACAAATTGAATCAGTGATTGACGCAGCAGGGATACAAGCTTTTCGGCAAGCCGTGATCGCTTATGAACCAGTTTGGGCGATTGGTACCGGGTTAACAGCAACACCCGAGCAAGCACAAACCGTACATGCGTTTATTCGTCAATTATTCGCGCAGCAACAAGTTGATCTGGCAGCAACAATGCGTATACTTTACGGCGGCAGTATGAAGCCTGATAATGCAGCTGCTTTATTAGCGATGCCGGATGTCGATGGCGGTTTAATTGGTGGGGCTTCCTTATCAGCAGAAAGTTTTTTACAAATTTGTGCAGCGGCCAATGAAGTAAAAGCGCATATGGCCAGTATGTGCTGTAGTCAATAAGAAAGAGAGATCATTTATTATGTATCAATTTATTTTGTTAATTTATGTGTTTGCTGCAGTTTGCATTGTTGCCTTGGTTCTTGTGCAGCAAGGTAAAGGCGCAGCGATGGGCGCAGCATTTGGTAGCGGTGCATCACAAACCATGTTTGGTAGTCGCGGTTCCGGTTCATTTTTGTTTCGCGTGACGATGTTGTTTATGTTCCTTTTTTTCGCGACTTGTATTGGGTTGAATTACATGGCTAGCCGTGCATATAAACAACAGCGTGAGTTTACGGTGCCGGTGGCGCCACCTGTGGTACCGACTGTCGGTGAACCGCCAGCTCGGAATAGCGCGACGGTGCCTGCTGCTGCACCGACGACAGCCGTGCCAGCGGAGAAGAGTGCGTCGCCGCAAAATGAGATACCGGTGCGGAAGTAGGGAAAAGCATAACCCTCTCCCGCCCTGTCGGGCACCCTCCCCCACAAGTGGGGGAGGGGATAATAGATGGGTTATGGGATTATATTTGCAATACATAGTAAAGTGATGGTTAAGTACTACGTGTTTCCAGGCTTACTATCTGCATAATTGTAGATACTATCTCCGTAACCCCTCTTATTTCCCCTCCCCCGTTTACGGGGGAGGGTGCCCGACAGGGCGGGAGAGGGGATTAAATGTGGTGGGCAAAGCCCACCACACATACCCAAGCCGATGTGGTGGAATTGGTAGACACGCTACTTTGAGGTGGTAGTGGCGTAAGCTGTGCCGGTTCGAGTCCGGCCATCGGCATGTATATTTGCATATTAATGTACCGCTTTGATTCATATTCAACATATAATGATAACAATTTGAAATGTTAATACTCAGAACCAGGAGACCACAAGTTGTTAGAGAATTATTTGCCCGTCTTTATTTTTATGGTTATCGGCATTGGCGTTGGGGTCATTGCGCCGATATTGGGCTATTTACTCAGTCTTAAGCGTCCTAATCCAGAAAAACTCTCTAGCTACGAATGCGGTTTCGAACCGTTTAATGATTCCCGAGCCCCTTTTGATGTGCGTTACTATCTCATCGCCATTCTTTTTGTCATTTTCGATTTAGAAACCGCTTTTTTAGTACCATGGGCGGTTGTCTTTCGTGAATTGGGTTGGTTTGGTATGATTAGCATGGGTATTTTTCTTGGTCTACTGACCATTGGTTTCATTTATGAGTGGAAGAAAGGAGCTCTTGAATGGGAGTAAGCGACTTAATTAAACCTGGTTTTTACCTGACCCGCGTCGAAGATGTATATAATTGGGCGCGTTCTGGCTCTTTATGGCCCATGACTTTTGGTTTGGCATGTTGTGCTGTCGAAATGATGCATTCAGCCGCTTCCCGTTATGATTTAGATCGATTTGGCGTTATTTTTAGACCCAGCCCGCGTCAATCTGACTTAATGATTGTTGCCGGTACTTTATGTAATAAAATGGCGCCTGCTTTGCGAAAAGTATATGAACAAATGGCCGAACCGCGTTGGGTGATCTCGATGGGTTCTTGTGCAAATGGGGGTGGCTATTATCATTACTCTTACGCAGTGGTCCGTGGTTGTGATCGCATTGTACCGGTAGATGTGTATGTACCGGGGTGCCCGCCGACCGCCGAAGCATTAATGTACGGTGTCATTCAATTGCAAAATAAAATTCGCCGCCGTAAAACCATAGAAAGGTAAGCGACTATGACTGATGTCAATTTACTTTGTCAGCAAGTGCAAGCACGCTTTTCAGATGGGTTACTGAGCGCGCAAGTAGTATTAGGTGAATTAACCGTTGAGGTGAAACCAGATCAATTGTTACCGCTTTGTTACCAATTGCGTGATGATTCTGATTTCGCATTTCAAATGTTAGTTGATGTTTGTGGTGTGGATTATTTACATTATGGTTTAGATGATTGGGAAACGGAGTCCACCACAGAAACCGGTTTTGGTCGTGGCGTTACTACCCAACTTATCCGCGAAAATCCAGCACAATCAACTCGTTTTGCCGTTGTCTATCATTTGCTTTCTCTTGTTCACAATCAACGTATCCGTTTACGCGTTAGATTACCCAATGAAAATGCATTAATGATTGATTCCGTGATGGAAGTTTGGCCGTCGGCAAATTGGTTTGAACGCGAAGCGTTTGATTTGTTCGGTATTTTGTTTAAAGGGCATCCAGATTTACGCCGTATTTTGACCGATTATGGTTTTGCCGGACATCCGTTTCGTAAAGATTTTCCTTTAATTGGCAAAGTGGAAGCACGTTATGATGCGACATTAAAACGTGTGATATATGAACCTGTGAGTATTGTGGCACGTGTATTAGAACCGAAAGTGATTCGCCACGATAATCGTTATAGAGATGTGCCATGACAGCAGCACCAGAAATTCGCAATTATGTGTTTAATTTTGGTCCGCAACATCCGGCGGCACATGGTGTATTGCGTTTAATTTTAGAAGTCGATGGTGAAACCATTGTGCGCGCAGATCCGCATGTTGGCTTATTGCATCGCGCCACCGAAAAACTAGCTGAAAGCAAACCGTTTAATCACACGATTGGTTATATGGATCGTTTAGATTATGTTTCCATGTTGTCGAATGAACATGGTTATGTGTTAGCGATTGAAAAATTATTAGGCATTACCCCGCCATTGCGCGCGCAATATATTCGCGTGATGTTTGATGAAATCACCCGTGTTTTAAACCATTTATTGTGGTTGGCTGCACATAGTTTAGATAATGGCGGCATGGCAGTATTTCTTTATTGTTTCCGTGAACGCGAAGATTTATTGGATTGTTATGAAGCAGTATCGGGTGCGCGTATGCATCCGGTGTATTATCGACCGGGTGGTGTTTATCGCGATTTACCCAATAGCATGCCGCAATACAAACCTTCGAAATGGCATAACGCCAAAGAAGTCGCTGCGCTCAATGAGAATCGCCAAGGGTCACTACTCGATTTTATTTGGGATTTTACTGAACGTTTTCCCAAATGTGTGGATGAATATGAAAGTTTATTAACGAATAACCGCATTTGGAAACAACGTACCGTCAATATTGGTATCATTTCGCCGGAACGTGCGATCGCCTTAGGTTTTACTGGTCCGATGTTGCGCGGTTCTGGCGTGGCTTGGGATCTACGTAAAAAACAACCTTACGCAGTATATGACAAATTAGATTTTGACATTCCTGTCGGTGTCACCGGTGATTGTTATGATCGTTACTTAGTGCGTGTCAATGAAATGCGTCAATCCAATCATTTGATTCGTCAATGCGTAGCATGGCTGCGTGCCAATCCAGGCCCGGTGATGATAGATGATTATAAAGTTGCGCCGCTACCACGCCCAGAAATGAAAATCAGTATGGAAGCGATGATCCATCATTTTAAAAATATGACAGAAGGGTATAGCGTGCCAGCGGGTGAAGTATATACCGCGATCGAACATCCGAAAGGAGAGTTTGGCGTTTATTTAATTTCAGATGGTGCGAATAAACCCTATCGATTAAAAGTGCGTCCGGCCGGTTTTGCGCATTTAGCCGGGTTAGATGAATTAGTACGCGGTCACATGATTGCTGATGTGGTATCGGTATTATCGAGTTTAGATATTGTCTTTGGTGAGATTGATCGATGACGACAGCATTATTACCTAAAGAAATATGCGAGCAAATTGATCAATGGATACAACGTTATCCTGCAGATCAAAAACAATCTGGCGTATTTGAAGCATTACGTTTAGTGCAAGAAAAAAATAACGGTTCATTAACCGTGCCATTAATGGATGCCGTTGCAGCGTATTTAGGGATGGCAGCGGTAGATGTGTATGGCGTTGCTACTTTTTATAGTATGTATCGCATGCAACCGGTTGGTCGTCATGTGATTGAATTGTGTAACAATGTCTCTTGCCAATTAAATGGCTCGGAAGCGTTATTAACTTATTTGCAACAACGCTTAGGTATTGCGCTTAATGAAACAACCGCTGATGGTCAATTTACCTTACGTGAAGTGGAATGTTTGGGTGCTTGTATTGCACCGCCAGTTTGTCAAATTGGCAAACAATACTATGAAAATCTGACGCCAGAAAAATTGAATGAAATGATAGAGCGATTACAACATGGCAAATGAAGTTTGTTTTCGTACATTACATTTAGATAAACCCTGGACACTGGCAACTTATTTGAGTGCAGGTGGTTATACGCAATGGAAAAAAATACTTGCGGAAAAACCCGCGCCAGAAAAAGTGATTGAAGCGCTTAAAGTCGCTGCTTTACGTGGCCGCGGCGGTGCCGGCTTTGCAACTGGCTTGAAATGGAGTTTTATTCGCCGTGATTTGCCAGGACAAAAATATGTATTATGTAATTCTGATGAAGGCGAGCCAGGCACTTGTAAAGACCGCGATATTTTACGCTTTAATCCACATCAAATCATCGAAGGTATGGCAATCGGCGGTTATGCCATGGGGGCTACCGTTGGTTACAATTACATCCGCGGTGAATATTGGGAATCCTATGAACGTTTTGAAGCAGCGTTAGCAGAAGCGCGTGAAGCCGGATTAATGGGTAAAAATGTATTGGCTTCTGGTTTTGATTTCGAATTATTTTCACATTTAGGTGCCGGCGCTTATATCTGCGGTGAAGAAACCGCGATGATGGAATCATTAGAAGGTAAGCGGGGTTATCCGCGTTATAAACCGCCATTTCCCGCGGCAAAAGGGTTATATGGCCGTCCAACCACGATTAATAACACCGAAACGTTTGCGTCTGTGCCGGTGATTTTGGAAAAAGGCGCAGAGTGGTTTTTAAATTTAGGTAAACCAAATAATGGTGGTTGCAAAATTTTTTCTGTGACAGGTCATGTCAATAAACCAGGTAATTTTGAAGTACCATTAGGCATTCCGTTTAAAGAATTATTGGCGATGGCAGGCGGTGTACGCCACGGTCATCAAATTAAAGCAGTGATTCCAGGGGGTTCATCGATGCCGATGCTGCCCGGTGAACTCATGTTATCGCTCGATATGGATTTTGATTCTTTACAAAAAGTCGGTTCCGGCTTAGGTTCTGGCGCAGTGATCGTCATGGATGAAACCACTTGTATCGTGCGCGTGTTAGAACGTATTGCTAAATTTTATATGGAAGAATCTTGTGGACAATGTACGCCATGCCGCGAAGGTACCGGTTGGTTGTATCGTTTAGTCCATGATATTGAGCATGGTCGCGGTACGATGGCAGATTTAGAAACTTTGCGGCGTGCTGCAAAAAATATCGAAGGCCGTACGATTTGTGCGTTTGGTGAAGCCGCAGCGTGGCCAGTGGCTGGTGCGTTAAAATATTTTTATGATGAATTTGAATATCATATAAGACATGGTAGGTGTCATGATCGAAATTGAAATTAACGGGCAAAAACTAACGGTTCAGCCCGATCAAACTATCATCCAAGCCGCAGATGCGGCCGGTATTTATATTCCGCGTTTTTGCTATCACAAACATTTGTCGGTAGCAGCGAATTGCCGCATGTGTTTAGTCGAAGTAGAAAAATCACCGAAAACCTTACCGGCCTGTGCTACACCCGTGATGGCGGGTATGAAAGTGTTTACCCAATCGGCAAAAACCATAGAAGCACAACGCGCCGTTATGGAATTTTTATTGATTAATCATCCGTTAGATTGCCCGATTTGCGATCAAGGCGGTGAATGTGAGTTGCAAGATTTATCGATGGGCTATGGTGCGTCCACATCGCATTATGATGAATGTAAACGTGCGGTTGCTGATGAAAACTTAGGGCCATTAATTTCAACCGAAATGACCCGCTGTATTCTCTGCACGCGTTGTGTGCGTTTTGGTGATGAAGTGGCCGGCATGCGCGAATTAGGCGTGACATTTCGTGGCGAGCATGCAGAAATTAGCAGTTATGTACAACACACGATGCGTTCTGAAGTATCGGGGAATATTATTGATTTATGTCCGGTGGGTGCGCTCACTTCTAAACCGTATCGCTTTACTGCGCGTGCTTGGGAATTAATGCAAGCGCCTAGTATTAGTCCGCATGATTGTTTAGGTAGTCATTTGAATGTGCATACGCGTTATGGCACGGTGATGCGTGTCGTTGCCAGAGAAAATCCTGCGATTAATGAAACTTGGTTAGCAGATCGCGATCGATTTAGTTATACCGCACTCGCGCATCCTGAGCGGTTAAAAGAACCATTAGCGCGTATTAATGGCGAATGGCAAACAGTGAGTTGGCAGCAAGCATTTGAAATGGCGGCAGCTGGATTGCAACAAGTACTGACACAGGCTGGTGCTGATCAACTAGGTGCGCTGGCTTCACCCAGTGCGACCATCGAAGAATTTTATTTATTACAAAAAATCATCCGTGATTTAGGTAGTCCGCATATTGATCATCGATTGCGGGAAATGGATAGCGCTGATCAACAACAAATGGCTGCATTTCCTGGTATGCAAGTGTCGCTAGATGCTTTAGAACAAAGTGATGCAATTGTATTGGTTGGTTCAAATTTGCAAAAAGAACAACCGCTCGCTGCGTTGCGGATACGTAAAGCAATTAATCGTGGTGCAGTGGTTTTAGTGATTAATCCAATCGATTATCAATTTAATTTTGCAGTGACAGCAAAAACCATTGTTACGCTTGATGCGATAGTGAACAAAGCCACATTATCTGAATTTCATGCGCACTTAGAGGGCAAACAACGCGTTACTTTTATCGTCGGCGCGCAAGCGCTTCATCATCCTGCGGCATCAGCAATTCGTTATCAAGTACAACAATGGGCGCAAACCTATCAAGCGAGCATGAATTTGATGACGGATGGTGCGAATAGCGCGGGTGGTTGGTTAGCAGGTGCGATACCGCATCGTCGGCCAGCCGGTGAAAAAGTCGAGCAACCCGGATTGAATACCTATGCCATGTT
>DATAXC010000308.1:0-1752 GCA_036266895.1 Gammaproteobacteria bacterium | reverse complement strand
GATTTTAATTTTCATTGCAGTGATACAGGCGACGCTGACTGAGCGCCAACGCGCTTATCAATTGATAAAAATTATTGGTGCGGATAAAAAATTTGTTTATCAAAGTATTATTGTTGAATTTGTGTTATTGGGCAGCGCTTCGTTAATTGCCGCGTTTGGGATTAGTGCCGCGATCGTGTGGTTGTTGATGCAAGGGTTCTTGAATATGTAGAAAAAGTCCATTTCTTTTTCCCTGGATATTATGCGTAAACGGGCGTTGTTGAATAAATGAATACGCTAGAGCTTTTGCCTCTCCCCTTGTGGGAGAGGCCGACGCCGAAGGCGGCGGGTGAGGGGTGTTTTGGAGAAAATATATTTCATACAGAACTAAAATTGTACTTACTATACACACAAGTTGTTTTCAAATACATGTTCAAAATTATTGTTTTTTTTAGCTAAAAGCTATAATTCTAAAAACTAATATTTATCTTATGTATGTTAATAATGTTATTTTTTATAAAATTACCCCTCACCCGCCGCGCTTTGCGCGTCGGCCTCTCCCACAAGGGGAGAGGCAATGCTTCTTTATTTTCAATATTTATTCAACAAAGCCGCGTAAACAGGAGAGGGTTTGATATTAATAAAATGAAACTTCTATCCCCGCTGCCGCCGCATTTAAAACAGATGCAATTCGCACAGTCGATTGAATCGCTAATTTGCTCACACCTGCCTTTATTAACTCTTGTGTATGTGCATCAATACACATACCGCAACCATTTATCGCTGATACGGCTAAGCAGCTTAATTCAAAATTAACTTTTTCAATGCCAGAGTTGCCAATTACATTCATGCGTAATTTTGCCGGCATACTAGCAAATGATTTATCACTGACTAAATGAATAAAACGATAATAAATGTTATTCATCGCCATGATGGTTGCTGCTGCTTTGGCAGCATTAATTTCTATTTCAGTTAAATGCTGAGATAATTCTGCATGTAATAGTGTAATGACTTGTGAATTTTTTGTAGTGTAAGCAGAAGCAAGTGCTATTAAGTGGATTTGTTTTTGAGTTAAATCAGGCGCACCTTCTTCGGTTAAGACGTTGGATAAATTGAGTTTAATATCTTTAGCGCTGTCTGGTAGCTGGGTTTTTAATTGTTCAATGCTCATGGTGATCTCCAAATCATAAAAAACGTTAACCTATCTATTATCCCCTCCCCCACTTGTGGGGGAGGGTGCCCGATAGGGCGGGAGAGGGCATCTTTTTTCATGCAACAAAACTATCCGAGGTACAGATACAATATAATCAAAATTATTGCATAAATAAAATATATTGATTTTATTATAACGATAGTATAATCTTATCGAGCAATATGCTGAGCATGAATGCGGAGACCGTTATGAATATACGCGATTTACAATATTTAGTTGCGTTAGCCGAGCATAGCCATTTTGGTAAAGCCGCTACTGTTTGTTTTGTTAGCCAACCGGCGTTGAGTATGCAAATCAAGAAACTCGAAGACTATTTGGGTATCAAGTTATTAGAGCGAACCAATAAATCGGTATTTTTAACTGATAGCGGTGTGGTGATTGCTGAGCGGGCACGACAAATTTTGCAACAAGTCGCAGAAGTACAAGAAATCGCAAAATTATCAAAAGATCCTTTTGGCGGTGAATTAAAATTGGGAATTTTTCCTACTTTGGCGCCGTATTTATTGCCACATATTATTCCGCCTTTGTCTCAGGTCTATCCCAATTTATCTTTTTATCTG
>DATAXC010000281.1:0-1639 GCA_036266895.1 Gammaproteobacteria bacterium | reverse complement strand
TTTTGGGTTGTTGCTGTGTATTGCATAATATCCTAAATGCTTTAGTAACACCAAATGACGCTGCTTCAACACATACTGGAATCGCAATAAAAGCATGTTTTATGTTTTGAGGTTCTTGACGTACTATATGACCAAATTCATGATTTAAATTCATTGAAGCACTTGCAATATGTTCATCATTTTCTTTTATAAGCGGATTTTTAAGAGCATTATTTAAACGAACTTTCTCAAGGGGATGAACCATTACCTTACCACCATTTTTTTCAGCATAGGTACCCCAAATACCGAAAGGCCTACCACTTACTAAAGATATTGATCCAGCATTAGGTATATTCAATTCCTTCTTTTTTTCAACAAACCAATCATTAAGAGCCGATTCTGTAACAACAGTTGCATCTTTAAAAACAGATTTTTTAATAAAATCATCTCGTTTATAAGCTTCATACAATCCACAAGCTGGCAAAGTTGTTACGCCCACAATTCTTGCTAATTTAAAGACTTTTCCGCCCATAGTAAAAGATGGGTTAATAAATGCGAAAGGCAGCATTAAAGCTACATATTTTGGATAATTTTTATTCATAAATCGTCCCTATTTGATAATTCTTCCTAATTCTCAGAACTATACTATTTAATATACCGATTTTCTAAAAATTATCAATTTGAAACACTCATTATGGCTTTTTGGTCGCCTTAGACACCCAAATCAGCACCCCTATAAAAAATACCCCCGTCATGGAGGCGATAGAGCCGGTGATGGAAACATCGGCATAAGAGGCTACAGAATAGTCTAATAATAAGGACAATGGCTGTTTTTATACCATTGTCCTTATTATAAAAACTCATTAATTCTAAACTATTTGCTTTTAGTCAGCTTACTTCTCCCCAGTCAAAGAAAACGCTGGGTCAAGATCAAAACCTGGCTTTTCTATTGCCATGTTAAAATATTTCCGCATCTTCCCTTCCAAAGGAAATATTCTTTTAACATTATTCATCTTACCTTTAGATGGAGACAAATGATGTTGGGATTTTCCCGCTGTAAAAGATAAAAAGAAATTATTTCCATCTTGTTCACCAGATAAATAATAAGCACCGTATCCCATATAATCTTGATACTCTAGATTTATTTCTAATACAAGACTACATTTTTTTCCTGCCATTGCACTCACATCAAATGAAAAATTTTCACCTGGACGCACAACTTCTTCTGTAATTAATTTTTGCCCACTTCTTCTCATATTTGCCTGCCAAACATTAATTGTAAGATTATAAATACTATTATTAGTAAGGCTAAACTGTTGCGATCGCATCATCGCTTGCATCGAACTCATGCATAAAGCACTAATAATCGCCATCATCATGTACTTTTTCATAAAATCCCCCTTTTAAATAATTATTAACTATCACCTCTTCATATTTCAGTTTTGCATAAATTATATATATTTTGAAATAGTTTTTAATTTTTTGAAGTATAACAACGTCCCAATGAACAAAACCCCCGTCATGGAGGCGATAGAGCCGGCGATGGAAACATCAGCATAAGAAGCAAAAATATAGCCAAAAATGGCAGATAAGACAGATAAAACTAGGCTTACAGCGATCATATCAGCAACCCCGCCTTCGCCAAGGCTTCGGCGAGCAG
>DATAXC010000257.1:0-12197 GCA_036266895.1 Gammaproteobacteria bacterium | reverse complement strand
AAGCGTTGTTCTAATAAATTCTCAGCCCAACTAACACTACCACCAGTACTGGTATAAAACTTAACTAAATCATTAATCCGCCATTTCGCAAAATACTCAATCACCAAATAAGTTTGTTCTTTTGTTACCACCATTAATGGTTGTGAGCTAGGCGTAGCAAGTTCTTGCACGCGGGTATCAAAAATTTGCAGTCTATCAATAAAAGGAATTTTAATATGTAAACCAGGCTCCAAAATCAGTGCTTGATTATTTTCAGTATCATGGACAATTTTACCCAAACGTAATACTAAACCATTTTGACCTTCTTTTACCGTAAATAATACCATAGGCAATACTAGAATCAGTATTGCTGCAATAATAGTTAATGCCGTATTCATTATTTTCATCTTGACTCTCCCTCTACGCCATTGTTTGCTGGTGTAACGGTTAATTCTTGCGTTGCTTGCGATAATCGCGTACGTAATGCGTCAGTGGTTACTTGCGCTGGTGATTTACTTTCTTTCAGTAATTTATCAAGCGGCAAATACAACATGTTATTACTGTTATTAAAATCAACCACAATTTTAGTAGTACGACTTAACACTTGCTGCATGGTTTCCAAATACATACGATTTCGAGTAATATCCGGTGCAGCGGTATAAGCATTGAGTAATGCTTGATACTTAGCAATATCCGCTTGTGCCGTCAGCACTACTTTTTGTTGATAGCCATTCGCATCAGCAATGGCACGTGCAGCCATCCCTTGTGCTAATGGAATAATTTTACTGGCATAAGCTTGTGCTTGTTGAATATAAGTTGCTTTATCTTGATCAGCTCGATTCACATCATTAAATGCAGCGCGCACTTGATCAGGGGCTTGCACTTTCCGTAGTGTGACCGCAACCACTTCTATCCCGGCATGATAAGTGGTTAAAATCTGTTTGGTCGTTTCAAATACTTTAGCACTGAGAAATTCACGACCGGTGGTTAATACTTCATCTAATTTCATTTGGCCAATCGCAGCGGATAACGACCCAGCAGCAACTTGTTGGACAGTTTGATCAGCATTCACCACATGAAATAAATAAGCGCGTGGATCATTAATGCGATATTGGACATTTAATTCTACATTGACCAAGTTTTTCGATTGATCATTGAGATTTTCACCGACTTTTGCTGGCATCACTTGTACATATTGACTGGGTAAATCACTTTGATCAGATGATTTTGTTAAAAAATCCCCGTCTAAGGAAAAGGAATAAATTTTTTGCACATCGACTAAATATTTTGTATCAATAAAGCGCGCGATCCAATGCAAGCCAGGCGATAACACGTCCACATATTTGCCAAAGCGTAATACCACCGCTTTTTCAGCAGGATTGACAATAAATAAACCAGATAATGCCCATATCACCAGTAACACCAGCACAATCGACAGAGAACCATAACGATGACCCCCGGAAAAAAAACCTGGTCCATTGCCATCACCATGACTATGGCCATTGCCCTTACCTGTCTTTGAAATAAACATCTCGTGCAACTTTTTGCCAGCTGTCGCTAACAATTTATCGAGATCAGTACCATGGGGATTATTTTTTCTACCCCAAGGATCATGAGGGTGATTGCTGCCATTGCCGCCTGGCTCATTCCAAGACATAAGCGATTACTCCGTAGATCGGTAATAATTAAAAGAGGCTGATTGTAAGCATGGGTGGGGTCTCGTGTAAATGTATATTGTTGAGTGCGCCGCATCTCCCCTAATTTATATTTGCATTTTCAACCCTATCCGATTATTCTCCCCAGCTGAAAACAATCATCTAAAGACAGCTTACCCTTATGGCCGCACAATACATTTTTACTATCCAAGATTTAGGCAAAACCGTTCCTCCGAAACGCGAAATTTTAAAAAAAATTTGGTTATCCTTTTATCCTGGCGCAAAAATTGGCGTCCTCGGTTTAAATGGTTCCGGAAAATCCACGCTACTTAAAATAATGGCCGGCATTGATAAAGAATTTCATGGTGAAGCGCGTCCGCTAGCGAATATTAAAATCGGCTATTTGCCGCAAGAACCTAAACTTGATCCAAGTAAAGATGTACGCGGAAATGTTGAAGACGGTATCCGTGATGATTTAGCGTTGTTAACACGTTTTAATGATATCAGCATGAAATTCGCCGAACCAATGAGCAATGAAGAAATGGAAAAGCTATTGGAAGAACAAGGGAATTTACAACATGCTATTGATACCGCCGGACTATGGGAAATAGAACGTAAACTCGAAGTAGCCGCTGATGCTTTACGTTTACCATCCTGGGAGGCGGATGTCAGCAAATTATCCGGTGGTGAGCGACGTCGTGTCGCCTTGTGTCGTTTATTATTATCTAAACCAGATATGTTATTGCTCGATGAACCAACTAACCATTTAGACGCAGAAAGCGTTGCGTGGTTAGAACGATTTTTACATGACTATCCCGGCACCGTGGTTGCTGTCACCCATGATCGATACTTTTTAGATAATGTTGCAGGTTGGATTTTAGAATTAGATCGTGGTCAAGGCATTCCTTATGAAGGAAATTATTCTGCCTGGCTAGAACAAAAAGAAAAACGCTTAGCCCATGAAGAGCGCCAACAAGACGCCCATCAAAAAGCAATTAAAGCCGAACTGGAATGGGTACGTACCAATCCAAAAGGCCGGCAAGCAAAAAGTAAAGCGCGTCTTGCCCGCTTCGAAGAGTTAAATTCACGCGAATTTCAAAAACGCAGTGAAACACAAGAATTATATATCCCCCCTGGCCCACGATTGGGCGATATTGTCATTGAAGCAAATAATCTGGGTAAACGCTTTGGTGACATGTCATTATTTGAAAACTTAAGTTTTAATATCCCTGCAGGTGCGATTGTCGGCATCATTGGTCCAAACGGTGCCGGTAAATCAACTTTATTTAAAATATTGAGTGGCCAAGAACAACCGGATAGCGGCCAAATTCGTTTAGGCGATATGGTCAAATTAGCTTATGTCGACCAAAGTCGTGACAGCTTAAAAGATCAAAATACTGTCTGGCAAGAAATTTCCAATGATCAAGAAATCATGATGATAGGCACTTATCAAATGTCTAGCCGCGCTTATGTCGGACGTTTTAATTTTAAAGGAACTGATCAACAAAAAGTCATCAAAGATCTGTCTGGTGGTGAACGAAATCGTGTTCATTTAGCCAAAGTACTGAGCAAAGGCGGTAACGTATTATTATTAGATGAACCTACCAATGATTTAGATGTAGAAACATTACGTGCATTAGAAGAAGCGCTATTAAGCTTTCCGGGTTGCGCGATGGTCATTTCACATGATCGTTGGTTTCTCGATCGCATTGCTACCCACATGATTGCTTTTGAAGAAGATGGCAATATTGTCTTTTTCTCTGGTAATTATAGCGATTATGAACAAGACCGCATCCGCCGTTTGGGTGATAATGCTAAACAGCCGCATCGGATTAGGCATAAGAAGTTGATAGATTAGGTGTGGCGTTTTATCAAGTTGTCTATCAAACGAACTGCTTCTCCGATTGGAATGACCAGCCCTCTCCCGCTTGCAGGGCGTTGTTGAATAAATACGCCTAGAGAGCTTTTGCCTCTCCCCTTGTGGGAGAGGCAAAAGCTCTAGCGTATTGATTTATTCAACAACGCCGCAAGCGGGAGAGGGGGAGTAGGTTTACCGAATAATATTATTGGTTAGGATGGGAGGTAGCCCGCGTAGGTTGGGCTGAGCTTGCGAAGCCCAACAATCCTAGTAACAGCATTTTTACTCTCTTGCACTCGCTCATATTGTTTCAACGAATAGGTTGTCTGTTGTCTTTTATACCAATTTACTAAATATTGATTAGCCAAATCTTTATCTTTAATAATTAATACATTTTCTGCATTTCGCTCTTGCGCTGATTTAGTAAAATTGAAACTGCCGGTAATCAGCGTGTTATCAATAATCATCACTTTGTTATGAGCAATATGCGGACGATAATCTACCCAAACGGGTATGCCTTGATTGGCAAGATAAGTCGAAGAAGAATATTTTTCTTTTTTATATTGGCTTTTATCCAAAATCACTTTAACCCGCACGCCGCGATTTTTAGCATTGACTAACGCTTTAGCAATTGCTGGTGAAGTAAAAGAATAGGCTTGTACATAAATCGCTTGTTTGGCTTGATCAATTGCCGTAACAATTAACTGTGTACAATTAGCCCCTGGCGTAAAACAAACTTGATAAGTCGCTGTTGCTGCAAAGCGATTAATCGTAGCCGACCAAAGTGTGGTTGGGATAATCAACCCTAGTACACAAAAAATAATGATTTTATCTAGTCTTGTCCTCATTTATTCATACCCGCGCTAATTTCAGTTGGCTTTCCAGGAAAAATCACCTTCCAATCACGTTTCATACTAATTACATACCAATGATTTTTGTTTGCCTCCGCCATTAATGCATCAGAAAATGTACCAACGCGCGAAGCTGACCCATAAGCATATTCACGCGCTGCATCATCGTGATGCACTAATAACATCAAACGTTTTCCTGGGCCCGATTGAGTCCATTCTAACATTTGCCTATCGCCATCAGAGTTACCAAAAGCAATAATCGGTTTTTTACCAATAAATAAATAGATCGCTTGCGGCTTACCCACTTTATCGTCAATAAATAAAACGGCCGGTAATTTCATCAATACCGGTTGTTTATTTTGATAGGTATATTGCGTTTTACCAGCAGAGCCAATCACTTGCTCTGTCGGTACTTGATAAGCAGCTAAAGAAAATGCGCGAACAAAATCTTGTCCGCCACCAGTAACAATATAAACTTTAAAATCATTTGCTCGTAAATAATCCATCGCTTCTAACATCGGTTGATACACCAATTGCGGGTAAGGACGATTAAAACGTGCGCTTTTAGCAGTGCGTAACCATTCTTTTACTATCGTTTGAAACTGATCTGTTGTGATGCCGGTGTGGGTGACGGCAATAATACGTTGTATATCTGGCAAGGTTAATTTTGATATGGCCTGACGATCACCACTTAAGATAATGCTAAATGGTTTTTCATCTTTCCATTCTGGATGTTGCGCAGCTAATTGTTTGATGCGATCGAAAGCAAAAACCACTTGCGTATACATCGGCTGCTCAACCCATAGGGTACCATCATTATCAAAAGTAGCAATTCGATCTGCCACCGGCACATAATTTGGATTATTTTTATCAGTGACTTCTGTCACAAAAGCAATGATTGCTTGCTTAACCGGCCCATCTTGCCAAGCTGGCAACGGATCGGTAGTAGTCGCAGCATGCGCGGTTAGCGTAAATATAAATAAAATAATGACGGTGATTAAACCAGCGTGCAAGCCAGCGAATGATTTTTTTCTAATAAATCCTGTTTGCATTGTAATCTTCCTTTGTAATGAGAACATACCTTAAAAAACCCCATCGCGTAATGAACACTTGAAAATGCACAAATCGCATTTTCAAGTGTAATGAGTATATACTCATTATGACATTTCCAGATGTGATTTAAAGTATCATGGGGTATATGACAACATGTTAAAATTATTCTTACCGAAACGCACGCGCTATCTGCTATTACTTTGTATTGTACTCAGTAGCAATGCTATGGCAAATAATCAGCAACCTGCTTCTTGTGCTTGTGCTAACCTAACCAATCAGCTTACCAACGCCGAAGCCAACATGGCCACCATTCCCGCAGGCACATTTATGATGGGTGGTGACAACGTGCAAGCACGTGCCGATGAATGGCCGAAACATAAGGTGACTGTGTCGGCATTTTGGCTAGACCGTACTGAAGTAACCAATGCGCAATTTGAACAATTTGTTATTGCTACGCAGTATGTCACTACCGCAGAAAAAACACCAGACTGGGCGATGTTAAAACAACAATTACCCGCAGGCATACCTAAACCCAATGAAAAAAAACTGGTGCCCGCTTCTCTGGTTTTTACTTCACCGCCACACCCAGTTGCGCTGCATAATCCCCGAAATTGGTGGTCATGGACACCGCAAGCTAATTGGCGTCATCCCACAGGGCCCACTAGCCAAATAACCGAACTGCAGAATCATCCGGTAGTACATGTCTCTTGGGAAGATGCACAAGCTTATTGTCAATGGGCCGGCAAACGTTTACCGACTGAAGCAGAATGGGAATGGGCAGCACGCGGTGGCTTAAAAAATAAAATTTATTCGTGGGGCAATCAACCCATTGCACAACAACCAGCAAAAGCCAATTATTGGCAAGGTATATTTCCTTATCATAATACCTTACAAGATAAATTTTATGCGACGGCACCAGTAAAATCATTTCCAGCAAATGGTTATGGGTTATATGACATGGCGGGCAATACTTGGGAATGGGTAGCCGATTGGTATCATGCCGATTACTATAAGCGTCATAAAACAATCAACGTTAATCCAACAGGGCCTACGGGAAGTCAGTTGACACAAAAAATATTACGCGGCGGCTCTTTTTTATGTGATGAAACTTATTGTTCTGGTTATCGCGTTGCTGCACGCATGAGAATGACACCAGATACCAGCATGCAGCATGTTGGTTTCCGGTGTGCACGGTAAAGTTTTACGCGCTAATAGGCTGGGGATACCTCAGCACACACGCGGGCACGTTCACGAGTAGCAAACTTTTGCTTCCTCTTTTGCGTCTCGCGGATTACCAACTATTTACCTTCAAAAGATTGTTTTACTTTAAGTATACCTGGTGTTTTTAAACTACCGTCAGAATTAAACACGGGCGCGATAGCTTGTTCAACAATCACTGTATTATAAAATTTATTTGGATCAATCGGGATATCCAACAAATCATGGTACATCTTACCAGCACCCATTTTCAGTGGTACCACATCAATTTTCACGATAGCAGCTGGCAATACACCCGATTTACCACAAGCATTTCTTCCACCCGCAGCAGCTAACATGGGTTCGCTATGATAAGTCACCTTATGTTCCGTCCAACAAGGGGGATTATTGCCAGTACCATCATAGTATTTAATTAAAATATCAGACTGGGTGGTTGCTAGGTTGGCTGGATTGGCTAGCGCATTCATCACTATCACAAATTGGGTGGCACCTGACCCGATCATTGGATTAAGCTGCGCAGGGTTGATCGTATTTTTGTTAACTGGGTTAGCAACAGCAACCGTAGAAACAACACCGATTAAACCTATGAATAATTTTAACTTGGATTGCAGTTTCATTTTCGTGGCTCCTCTTTTTGAATTTTGAATTGCGTTGTATTGTACTTTTTTTTACTGGGCGTTACTAGGTCTCTGGTTAGATCTCAGATTTTCATATTATGTTATACATACGCCTACCACATAAACCATTTTTACACCCCACTCTCCTGTAAACGTCACACTTCCCTGTAGCCGTCACATTTACGATGCACTTTCTCCTGTAAACGTCACATCTGCATCCTGTAGCCGTCACATTTCATCCTGTAAACGTCACAACAAATCCTGTAACTGTCACACTTAGCACCCTTTTCCTTAACAAAATCAATCGATTACAACCCCTAAACTGTTTTAAACATTTTAAACAAAAGAACAAACAGTTTAGTTAGTTTTTTATTTTTATCTACAACAACAAAAAACAAAAATCACTTTAACTTAGTCAAAAGCATATGTTATGCTCATTCACAACATAGTTAGTTTTTATCATAAGGACGCTAGACATGACAAAGATCGTCGTCAATGCCACACATAAAGGCGGTGAAGGCAAAACCACTAACTCAATTATGTTAGCCGAATACACCGCACTGGTACTTAAATTAAGAACCCTCATCATTGATCTAGACCCACAAGCCAACTTTTCCGGGCGTTATGCCAAAATGGAATATGACCCTGCTTATAAAGGCGGGAAAATTCCCCCCATACACCCTGATTATGAGCCAGAAACCGATAAAGATTGGAATGGTAGAAGCGGCATTGCCAATATTTTTTACGGAGAAGAAGTCATCCCCTACCCGACTGCGATAGCTAATTTAGAATTATTACCCGCCCATTCCATGAAGTTACAAGAAGCGGAAGCGATAACAAAAAATGAAGTCTTGGAAAAAGTACATTTACAGTTAAAGCGTTTTTTAGCCTTGGATGGCGTGCGCGACAGCTACGATGTCATTATTATTGATACCCCACCCTCTAAAGGACCATTGACTATTGCTGCGATCAAAGCGGCTACCCATCTGGTGATTCCCGCACAAATGGAACAATTTTCTATTGAAGGTATTTATGGCATGTTGCAATTATGGAAACAAGAGTCGTATAGCAGACCAAAAGAAAACCAAATTATGTTGATTGGTATACTTCCTAATCAAATACGCGATGTAAAAATTCACAAAGAGTTTTTAGCGGATTTAAAAGCAAAAGAAAATACCGGTAAATTTTTGATGCCGGTTTCCATTAAAAAAAGGACGATTTATACCGAGATATTAACCGAAGAGGCAAATCCAAAAAGTATTTTTGAATTACCTGCAAATAATGTCGCGCGTATGGAATATGAAACAGCTTGTCAATATATCATGGAGAGGGTATTAAATCATGGCTAAGAAAAAAGTATTTTCGATTGGTAGCGCATTGTCACAAGGCTTAGAAGAAACCATCGAGTCTGCTCAAAATTATTCTAGCGAATTAAGAATTGATGTCATCCCGATTCGAAAGATTGAGTTGGATCCGGCAAATCCCAGAGACTTAGCATTAACCATGACGGATATTCAGGCGGGTATTCCTGAGAACGATAACGAAAAAATACGTAAACGCAATGAATTAGATTCATTGCAGAGTATTGCACAATCAATCAAGACCCAAGGCATTATTAACCCGATCATGGTTTACAAGCACGGCGAAAAATATCGGTTGATTGCCGGTGAAAGAAGAACCTTAGCGTCACTCTTAGTTGGAAAAACCGATATACAAGCTAAAATTTTAGATGATAAACCGGACGCATTGAAAATCAGTTTATTTCAATGGATAGAAAATATTGAAAGAAGCGATTTATCACTCTGGGAAAGATTAAATAATCTTGAGAAAATTATTGGTGCTTATGCACAGTCTAAAGGATTGCAAATCAATCAAGTGACTATTACAGAATTAAGCAGCTTAATTGGCTGTGTAAAATCTCATGCCATGAATTACAAAGCGATTCTGGATGCGGATAGTGAATTAAAACAATTGATTTTTGAAAATAAAATTAAAAATTTAGAAAAGGCGGCGCTGATCGCCGACATTCAATTAACTGAGATTAAACAACAAGCCGTAGCCGCTTGTATAGCCGGTGCGACTTTGAAACAGTTAAAACAAATTGCTGAGCAAAATAAGCAAAATAGAGTATCGATAAAATCTAGCGAAAGAAGAGGGCGGCAAACCACATCAGTTCATTTTGGTGGGACTAAAAATATTAATGTAGCTAAAGTGATTATTGAGTCATTGCTGCGTAACAGCCGTTTAGCGCAAACGGCTGTACCAGTTAAACAGGTAGATTGGAAGAATCATCGTGCTGTTTCTGAAACATTCAAGCAATTATTAAAAACCTTGGAAAAACTACATGCCTAGTGAGACGATCATGTCTAAAAAAGTAAAGATTAGTTTTGTTATTCCAGAAAGTCTGCAAAAAGACCTGAAAGAAAGAATTGTATTCGATGGCTATAATTTAAAGGGAAAGAGTCTATGGGTTGCAGAAGCAGTAGAACGATTATTAAAGATCAATAGTTATATCGACTTAGTGAAAGTGAATGATGTGATGCAGGGATTTGAAAAATTTGAATCAGTTTTAATTGATCGAAAACTCAAAATCCAACTCGATGAATCAGTCATTAGTATCAGAAAAAGATATCCAGAAATTGAGGGTGTACAAAGCCGCATTATGCGAACGGCAATTTTGCAAAGATTACTGTAAAGTTCAGTGACTGAACTTTATCATAAGTTATTGAAAGTTATATTATTTATTAAAAATTAAATAAATAATAAATGAAGGAGAAAATGCTTTACCTAGGATAAGAAACAGGTTTAAAAATGATCAAAAGCTGTTCTACGTGAAACATAGCCTCAGCTTTTATGCATGAATTGAAATGTGACGTTTACAGGATAATTATGGCAAGGAAAAAGCAAGCAATGGCACTGCAATCACATAAAGTATTAGAACTTAAGAAGCATGTGGCTGTTATTCATTCCAGTAACAAATTATCTTTATTACAACGGAAAATTGCCAATGCCTTGTTGTTTAATGCCTACAGTGCATTACAAGAAAAAGATGAACACACCATTCATATTGCCAAGCTTTGTGAATTGATTGGCTATGCCAGTCATGATCATAAAAGTATTAAGCGCGCGCTGGTTAATCTTCTGTCTACCGTGTTGGAATGGAATTTAGTAGATGGTGAACGTCTGGATACAGAAGGCGTTTGGAATGCCAGTTCTATTATTGCTGACGCGAGTATTGATGGTCCCCTCTGTACTTATTCATACAGTAATAAAATGAGGCATCTTTTATATCGTCCTAATATGTATGGCCGGCTTGATATGCATGTGCAGGCAAAATTTCAATCTGGCTATGGGTTAGCATTGTATGAAAATTGCAATCGCTTCCAAGATATTGGTCAAACACCCTGGTTCAATTTAGCTAAATTCCGAAAATTGATGGGTGTTGAAGAGGGCAAGTATAAAATTTTTCGTGATTTTAAAACACGTGTATTAGATATGGCAGTCAAAGAGGTGAATCAATATTCTTCACTGAGCATTAGTCCACAATTACGTAAGCAAAATCGCCAAGTGATTTCCATTCAATTTGTAATCAAAAAACCAAATGGGGTTTTAATCAGCCAATCTAATGATGCTAGTGTCACTGAAGAATCGTCACTGACTACAGTGTTGAAAGTGGCATTCGGATTTTCAGCAAAACAAATAACAGAAGCCACCAAGTTATACGAAGAAAGTTATATCAGAGAAAAAGTTAATTTTGTGCAAGCCTCTAAAAGCTTTAAAAGCGGTAAAGTTAAGCATTTGGCGCGTTACTTACTTTCAGCACTACGAGATGATTATCAACCGGCTAAACCAAATGTGACAACACGTAGCAGCGAGCAATTGTTAATTGAACACACCAGTCAACAACAAAATAAATCACATACAGATATCGCGAAATTGACGGCATTTAAACGGTTTCAAGATAAACAATTATTTGAATTATTTAGTCAGTTACCTAAACGCAGCCGATCGAGTATTTTGAAGAAATTCGAGAAATTTTTAACTGGTATTTATTACGATGTCTATTTGCGCAGTGAATTAGAGAATTTGTTAGTGCGCGATCAATTGTGCGTTTTTTTGAAGCAAAGTAAACATGTATTGGTCAAGCAGTTGATGAGATATGAAGATTGGTTAAAGGAATGATAGTCATGTCAGTTATTTCAAGGACAACTAACCAATGAGATGTCATCCCGCAAAATACCCGTTCAAGAAACTTGAACGAAGTGATGTACCGCCACGGGTATTTGTGCGGGATCCGGTAAATAGCCTAAAAATTGCAATTATGGAGCCATCTACCAGATCCCGCACAAATGCTCGCGATAGTACATGACTCCGCTCAATTTCCTTTGGCGAGCATTTTGCGGGATGACATCGGAGTCGCTCAGCCGTTGACAAAAAACACCCTCCCCCACAAGTGGGGGAGGGTCGGGGGAGAGGGTATTTTTTGTCACGCCGCGAACAATACACCTCCCCAACACCGCCAAATAGGTCTAATTTTTTTCTTATAAAAAACTAAAAACTAGCATCCCTTTTAATGAACCAATTTGAGCAACGCCTATCACTAGCTATTGAAAAATCGCAGCTAAAAGCACATGATTAAGAAATATCCAATTTAATTTACAAGGACAGTAAATATGAAACATTGGCTCATTTCTTTCCTCTCAACCCTTATCGCATTTTGTCTCAGTAGCACAGCAGCGCTGGCTTGTACCGATTTCAGGCTAATTGCGAAAGATGGTACGGTGTTAATCACGCGCAGCTTAGAATTTGCTCTCGATTTAAAATCTAATTTAATGAGTTCGCCGCGCAATCGTAGTATTGATAATGCGACGCTAGAGGGCAAACCGGCGCTTTCTTGGAAAACCAAATATGGCTATCTGTTTTTTGATGGTTTAGATACAGGAATGGCGATTGATGGGATGAACGA
>DATAXC010000254.1:0-3807 GCA_036266895.1 Gammaproteobacteria bacterium | reverse complement strand
TAGATAGCAGTGTTGGTGGAAAAACAGCGATTGATACGCCGCAAGGTAAAAATTTAATCGGTGCGTTTTGGCAACCGAGTGCGGTTATTGCGGATACCGATTGTTTGCGCACGTTGCCGAAAAAGCAAATAGTGAATGGTTTAATTGAAGCCGTTAAAATGTTTTTAACCAATGACAAAGAAAGTTTTTATTATTTGATGCAGCTTGTGCTCAATCAATCGTTGTTAGAAACTAGTGTATCAGCAGAGCTGATTAAACGTGCTGTGACAATTAAAATGAATATTGTCAGCCAAGATGAACGAGAAACTGGCCAACGCAAAATATTAAACTTTGGTCATACCATAGGACATGCATTAGAAAAAGTATCAAAGTATCAATTGTTACATGGTTATGCCGTAGCGTTAGGGATTTTGGTTGAAGCACGAATTTCTGTGTTGTTGGGATGTTTAAATCAAGCGGATTATCAAATAATTCAAGATTTGTTTTTTCAATTAGGTATTTCAGGGGAAGCGTTAAAAGCATTTTCTGTGGAGAGTATTATTCAGGCCACTAAATCGGATAAAAAAGTTAAAGTAGGTGAAGTGCAATATGTATTGCTGGAAAAGATTGGGCGAGTGTATCAAGTTGCGGGTGATGTTGTGCATACAGTGGATGATGATGTGGTTGGAGAGGCGTTGAGGAGGAACAAAATATGACAGGCAATAGCTTTGGCAAACGTTTCAAAATCACCACTTGTGGCGAATCACATGGTGGTGCAATCGGCGTGATTATCGATGGCTGTCCACCTGGTTTAGCAATTACCGATGCAGAAATTCAACAAGAATTAAATCGTCGCAAACCCGGACAAAGTGCTATTACCACACCACGCAAAGAGCAAGATCAAATTCATATTTTGTCGGGTGTGTTTGAAGGCTACACCATGGGTACACCGATTTTACTGCTTGCTTATAATGCAGATATGCGGCCAGAAGATTATGCAGCACTGAAAGAAGTGTATCGTCCTTCGCATGCAGATTTTACTTATGCGATGAAATATGGCCGACGTGATTTTCGTGGCAGCGGTAGAGCTAGCGCTCGAGAAACATTAGCACGCGTTGCAGCGGGTGCAATCGCAAAAAAATATTTAAAACAACAAGCGAATATAGAAATTATCAGCTATGTTGAGCAAGTAGGGCCTATTGTCGCGCAAATTGATCATCAACAAGTAACCTTAGCCGATATAGAGAAAAATATTATTCGCTGTCCAGATCAAGCTTGTGCGGTAGACATGATCGCCTTAGTCGAATCTATCAAAGCAGATGGTGATTCGATTGGCGGTGTCATCAAAGGTGTGATACGTCATGCACCAGCCGGATTAGGTGAACCCGTGTTTGATAAATTATCTGCTGATTTAGGTAAAGCGATGTTGAGCATCAACGCAGTGAAAGGATTTGAAATGGGTTCTGGTTTTGCCGGCGTGACTTTGCGCGGTAGTGAACATAATGATGCATTTATTGTAAAAGAGGGAAAAATCCAAACGCTGACCAATCATGCCGGTGGTACCTTGGGTGGTATTTCTACCGGTGAAGATATTTATTTTCGCGTGGCTTTTAAACCTGTTGCAACGATTAGCAAACAACAACAAACGGTTAATGTGCATCATCAACCTGTTACCTTAGCAGCAACCGGCAGGCATGATCCTTGCGTGTTACCTCGCGCGGTGCCGATTGTAGATGCGATGGCTGCATTGGTGATGATGGATCATTGGTTACGTAGAGGTCAACCAAATGAATAAGCCTCAACCCATTAAATTAGGGGTATCAGGAGATCCAGGTTCTTTTTCTGAATTGGCTGGCTTGCAATATACGAAACAAGAAAATTTACAGACTCGTTTAGTCTATTTAACCGACATGCAAGGGGTATTAGCAGCCCTTTCGCAAGGGCAAATCGATCTGGGTATTTTTCCAGTGGTTAATTTTTATGGTGGTTTAGTCACCATGGCGTTTGAAGCAATGGGGCAATATGCATTTACTTTTTTAGGTGAAATACGCTTAGAGATTCAACAATGTTTATTAGTTAAGCCAGCAGTCAGTCAACAACAGATTAAACAAATTGTGTCGCACCCGCAAGCATTGGCACAATGCCGTGATTATTTAAAAACCCATTTTCAAGATGCGTCATTATTGGCTTGGCAAGATACAGCAAAAGCTGCTAAAGCTTTACTTGATGGCGAATTACCAGCAACTAGCGCGGTGATTGCACCAGCGCATGCAGCCGCGATGTATGGCTTGGCAGTTTTAGCAGAACGCATTCAAGATGTTGATCCTAATATTACCGTGTTCATTATCGTGGAGAAAAGAGCATGTCAACGTTAATACAACTAAGAAATAAAATTGATAAAATAGATGCAGCGATTATTAAAAAATTAGCGCAACGGAATAAAATCGCGCAAAAAATTGGAAAATTAAAAGCACAATCGGGTAAAAAAGTATTAGATAATAAGCGTGAGCAACAATTGATGCGTTATCATGAAAGTTTATGTGAGCAATATCAATTGTCTGCGGTATTTGTTAAGCGGTTGTTTAAAATGATTATTGCGTATTCGCGTCGATTGCAGAGTCGACACTAGCTAAAAATTTCCAGCTAATTAATGCAATAATCCCTAATAAAATTAATATGCCAGCCAAAGGCATTTGATTGGTAATTTGCAAGGCAGCGACTATACCACTGGCCAATGCACCGCCAAAAATTTGTAGGCAACCAAATAATGCGCCAGCTGATCCAGCGATGTGCGGAAAAGGATGAAACGCACCGGCTGTGGCATTGCCAAAATTAAAACCGGCACCCATACAAAATAGCGCGACCGGTAAAACAATAGCAAAGGCATTGACCCAACCCATGCTGGCAAGTAATAACATGATCAAACCGCTCAAGGTCATTAAGCAATTACCAACTAAAACCATTGTCGGAATACCTTGTTTTAAGATTAATTGGCTATTAATAAGAAAACTAATAAAAATGGCACCTGAAAAAACAAAAGATAACCAACCAAATTCTATTGGCGTTAAACCAATAACGGTTTGCAATAAAAACGGTGCGCTAGTGGCATAAGCAATAATACCAGCGTATGCACAGCTAGCACATAAGGTGTAACCGATAAACGTTTTATTGGTAATTAAAATACGATAATTATGTAAGATAACATTCAATTTGGTTGCGTGTGGATTGAGTTGCGTATTGGTTTCCGGCAAGATTTTCCAGGTAAGCAGCCAAATCAAGCTACTGTAAATCAGTAAGAATACAAAGACAGCGCGCCAGTCAAAGTAATATTGTATATAACCACCTAGTGTGGGGGCGGTAGCAGTGACTAGCACCAAAATCATACCGAGATAAGAACCCATTTTGGCTAAATGACTACCAGACAATAAATCTCGGGTTATCGATCGGCCAACTGAATTGCAAACGGCAACACCGATCCCTTGAATGAAGCGGCCTACAATCAGTAAATAAATAGAAGGCGCAAAGATACAGCATAGCGTGCCGATAATGCTTAAACCAATACCGGTTAAAATCGGTTTGCGTCGGCCAATGCGGTCTGATAGTGGGCCATAGAATAAATGCGCGATACTGAAGCCAAACATAAAAGCAAAAAAAGTAAATTGTACAGAAGCCGGATCCGTATGCAACGCTTTGGCAATTGCCGGCATCGAAGGGACATAGATATCCGCACTGATATGCGCGAGCGAAGCAAATAATAAGATAATGGCAAAAAATTTATAAGGAATAGTGGGTTGCATAATGCGCTCATTTTAATTATGGCGATTTGGG
>DATAXC010000248.1:0-7633 GCA_036266895.1 Gammaproteobacteria bacterium | reverse complement strand
ACAAAGCGCGCGCTTTAATGCTGCGATTGTATTTATTAAATTACTGACGATTGCCGTTTTTATTACTGTCGCTGTACAACAGGTTGATCTTGCTAACTGGACGGTTTTTTTGCCATTTGGCTGGTCAGGGGTCATTCATGGTGCTGCTTTAGTATTTTTTGCTTATATCGGTTTTGATGCGTTATCGACAGCGGTAGAAGAAACCATCGATCCGCAACGTAATGCACCGATTGGCATTCTAGCCTCGCTCGTGATTTGTACACTAATTTATATTGTCGTAGCGGGTTTATTAACCAGTATTGTCCCTTATACGACTTTGAATGTTCCTTCACCAGTTGCCGATGCGTTATTGCATTTAGGCCATCACACGGCAGCGGCGATAGTCGCTGCGGGTGCGGTCGCGGGTTTGACTACGGTGATGTTAGTGATGTATTACGGCCTCACCCGGATTATCTTAGCGATGTCACGTGATGGTTTATTGCCAGGTTACATTGCTTGTATTCATCCCAATACTTGTACTCCGATACGTATTATTATCATTACTGCTGTTATAACCGGCACGATTGCTGCACTGACACCGATTGGTCATGCTGCAGAATTAGTGAATATTGGTACATTGGCAGCATTTACCTTGGTCTGTGGCGGTGTGATTATTTTGCGTGTAATTAACCCTGATTTACCGCGGCCGTTTAAAGTACCGTTCATGCCGTGGTTCCCGTTGCTCGGTGTATTCTCTTGTTTTTATTTAATGCTGAATTTAGCAACGATTACTTGGTGGCGCTTTTGGTTGTGGATGGCAATTGGGTTGATCGTGTATTTTTGTTATTCGCGCAAGCGTAGTCACGCGGCTTCATTGTAAAGCCCTATACACCCTCGACACTGGCGCTTTCCCCAACTCTCGCGCAATAAACGCCACTACGCCCAACAGTTTCTGCATATCTACACCTGTTTCTATGCCCATGCCATTTAGCATATATAATACATCTTCGGTCGCCACATTCCCGCTCGCACCAACTGCATAAGGACAACCACCTAAACCACCGGCAGCACTATCTATAACGCTCACACCACACAGTAACGCCACGTAAATATTTGCTAATGCTTGGCCATAAGTATCATGAAAATGCACAGCCAATTTCTTAATCGGCACTTGTGCAGCAACACACTCGATTAACTGTTGCGTTTTATTCGGCGTACCGACACCAATCGTATCGCCCAATGAAATTTCATCGCAACCCAGCGCCATTAACGTTTTACTGAGTGTTGCTACTTTTTCTGCTGCAATCTCTCCTTCATAGGGACAACCTAATACACAAGAAACATAACCGCGAATAGGTAACCCGTGCTGTTTCGCTAATTGCGTCACTTTTTCAATTCGCTGCAAACTTTCCGTGACAGAGCAATGAGTATTTTTTTGCGAAAATTGTTCTGATGGTGTAGTAAAAACTGCGATTTCTTTTACACCAACTGCTAACGCATTTTCTAATCCAGCCAAATTAGGAATTAACACTGGATAACGCACAGTTGGGCGTTTTTTTATGCCTTGCCATACTGCGCTGGCATCCGCTAATTGCGGTATCCTTTTTGCTGAAACAAAACTGGTTGCTTCAATCACCGTTAACCCGGTATCCGCTAAACGATTAATCAATTCAATTTTAACTGCTGTCGGTACAATCGCTTTTTCATTTTGTAAACCATCGCGGGGACTGACTTCAACTAAGGTCACTTGTTTTGGAAAAGTCATACGATTATTACTCCCAGTTCGGTGTACGCTTTTCTAAAAAAGCACTGAGTCCTTCGCGTCCCTCCGTTGAACTCGCTAGCGTAGTTAAATGCTCGGCGGTTTGCTGGGCTAAATTTTCTGTTATTTTTTCTCGTGCGACGTGACGAATTAATTGTTTAGTGGCAATCAATGCTTGTGGACTGTTTTGCAATAATCGTTTGACTAGCTGCATACCACTGTTCTGCAATGCATCAGGCGCCACTAATTGATGCACTAATCCTAATCGCTGCGCTTCTGTTGCCGAAAAGCGTTCCCCCGTTAAAAAATAATATCGTGCGGCTCGTTCACCGATCGCAGCTAATACATAAGGACTAATCATTGAGGGTGCAAGTCCAATCATCACTTCAGAAAAACCAAAGCTAGCATCTTCCGTAGCAAGTGCCATATCACAAGCTGCGATTAAACCTAGACCACCACCCAATGCCGCACCTTGCACTAGCGCGAGGGTGGGCTTGGGGAAATGATAGAGTTGATATAATAAATCTGCCAATAATTGTGTTTCTTCATAACCATCGTCATCAGCGCCATCACTCAATTGTCGTAACCAAGCAATATCCGCACCTGCACAAAAATGTGTACCTTCCGCTTGGATAACTAATACACGACAAGCCGGATTAGCTAGCTGTTCTTGTAGGCTATGCAATAAAGTCTGGATCAATAGCTTATTCAAAGCATTGCGTTTTTCTGGGCGATTCAATAGCAGCGTCACTACACCATGCATAATTACACTCCGTGGTTTGAACTTTTCTGCAATCTACTCTTCTAATATATCATTCATCAGAGTGAAACCGCTAATTCAACGATCTTGACATTAACTAAAGAAAAACAAATATACCCCGGAGCTTTTGCCTCTCCCCTTGTGGGAGAGGCAAAAACGCTAGTATTTACATTTATTCAACAACGCTTCTTGTGGAGGAGGGGTCGGGGGAGAGGGTATTTTTTGTCAGGCTGTAAATATTTAAAAATAACTTAGAGAGCGGTTAGGTCTAATTTTCTAAACATCACATCCTAAATGTACCAAATCGCGTAGGTAAAATCGGCACCCGCATCGCCACCGCTAACCCTCTACCAACGATTAACCGAGTCTCAATGGGATCAATCACCCCATCATCCCATAACCGCGCGCTAGAATAATAAGCACTAGATTGCTGTTGATACTGCGCTAATAGCGGCGCTTTTAACTGTGCCTCTTCCTCTTGCGACCACCCTTTTCCTTGGCGTTTTTTCTTTTCACGCGTCACTTGCGCAATCACACTTGCTGCTTGCTCACCACCCATGACAGCAATACGTGCATTTGGCCACATCCATAAAAATCGCGGCTCATAAGCACGGCCGCACATCGCATAATTACCAGCGCCATAACTACCACCAATGATCACAGTCATTTTAGGTACCCGCGCGCAAGCAACAGCGGTGACTAATTTAGCCCCATGTTTCGCAATGCCTTCTGCTTCCACCTTGCTGCCTACCATAAAGCCAGTAATGTTTTGTAAAAAAACCAAAGGAATATGACGTTGAGTACAGAGCTCAATAAAATGCGTGGCTTTCAACGCAGATTCAGAAAATAAAATACCATTATTAGCAATAATGCCTACTGGTATGCCACACCACCGCGCAAAACCGCAGACGATGGTTTTGCCATAGAGTGCTTTGAATTCATCAAATTCAGAACCATCGACTAAGCGAATAATCACTTCACGTACATCAAATGGATAACGCGCATCGCTGGGCACAATGTTATATAATTCTTGTGGCTCATATAAGGGTAATTGTTGATCGTTTAACAGAGGTGAAATAGGACAATTTAAATTTGCTACAACACGGCGCGCCATCGCTAATGCTTGCTCATCATTTTCCGCATAATAATCAGCCACACCGGATACGCGGCAATGCACATCTGCACCACCCAAATTTTCTGCCGTTACCACTTCACCCGTTGCCGCCTTCACTAACGGTGGTCCAGCTAAAAAAATCGTCGCTTGTTCACGCACCATAATCGATTCATCAGCCATCGCAGGAATATACGCGCCACCAGCCGTACAAGACCCCATCACCACAGCAATTTGTGGGATTCCTTGTGCAGATAATTGTGCTTGATGATAAAAAATCCGGCCGAAATGTTGTTCATCTGGAAATACTTCATCTTGTTTCGGTAAATAAGCGCCACCTGAATCGACTAAATAAATACAAGGTAAACGATTTTGTTCAGCTATTTTTTGCGCGCGCAAATGTTTTTTGACGGTAATTGGATAATAAGTACCGCCTTTTACCGTAGCATCATTCGCGATTATCATACAATCAATACCCATGACGCGGCCGATGCCAGTAATAATACCGCCAGCCGGCAAATCATCGTCATACAAGCCTGCGCCTGCGAGCGGTGATAATTCTAAGAAAGTTGAACCCGCATCCAGTAATAATTCGACACGATCTCGTGGCAATAATTTCCCATGTTGTTGATGACGTTCGCGCGCTGTTTCTCCACCACCAACTTGAATCTGCGCCAATCGTTTGCGCAAATCTACTGCTAATGCCTGCATTGCCGCTGCATTCGTTTGCGCGGTTTTATCTGTACTATCTAGTTGTGTTTGGAAGATTGCCACCGTCACAAACCCTCAAATAATTCTCGTCCAATTAACATTCGTCTGATTTCTGAAGTCCCAGCACCAATTTCATAAAGTTTAGCATCACGCCATAAACGACCGGTTGGATATTCGTTCATGTAACCGTTGCCACCTAAACATTGAATTGCTTCGCCCGCCATCCAAGTGGCTTTTTCTGCGGTAAATAAAATCACCGCTGCCGCGTCTTTACGCGTGACATCACCACGATCACAAGCTTGTGCAACGGCATATAAATAAGCCCGTGCAGCCATTAACGCGGTATACATGTCCGCTAATTTTGCTTGCATGAGTTCAAATTCACCGACTGGTTTGCCAAATTGCTTACGTTCGCGTACATAGGGCAATACAATATCCAAACAAGCTTGCATAATCCCCACTGGTCCAGCCGCTAATACAGCACGCTCATAATTTAATCCGCGCATCAAGACTTCTGCACCGCCATTCACCTGACCTAATACATTTGCCAGCGGTACGGGGCAATCTTCAAAGACTAATTCACTGGTATTGGAACCACGCATACCTAATTTATCTAATTTTTGCGCGGAACGAAATCCACTAAACGTATTTTCAACAATGAAAGCAGTAATACCATGCGCACCCGCCGTTGGATCGGTTTTAGCATACACCACCAGCACTTGTGCATCAGGGCCGTTGGTAATCCACATTTTACTACCATTTAAAATAAAATGATCACCGCGCTTTTCCGCGCGTAAACGCATGCTCATCACATCTGAACCGGCCTGCGTTTCACTCATCGCCAATGCGCCTATTTGTTCGCCGCGACACAATCCTGGTAAGTAATGTTTTTTTTGTTCTGTACTACCATTTAAACGAATTTGATTCACACATAAGTTAGCATGGGCGCCATAACTCAAACCGATGGCAGCGCAAGCACGACTAATTTCTTCCATAGCAATCGCTTGCTCAAGATAACCTAATCCCGAACCACCATAGGCTTCTTCTACAGTAACGCCCAGTAAACCTAATTGTCCCAGTTTGGGCCATAAGTCAGTCGGAAAATGATTGGTTTGATCTAAGTGGGCAGCGAGCGGAGCAATCTCGCGTTCAGCAAATTCTCGTACGGATTCATGTAACATTTGCGCAGTATCATTCAAAGCAAGATGTAAAAATGGCATGTACACGCTCTCTTGCGAAGAAAACAGGCTGGGAGAAAACACAGAGGAAGTTTTTACACTTCCTCTGGTTTTAGTGGCGTTACTTCTTCTTGCTGCTACCTTTTTTCTTTTTTGCTGGCATGGTGCTTCTCCCTAATAAAGTTAAAAAAGGAACGCTCGGGACTACCGAGTTATTTCATTATATAACTTTTAAGTCGTTTGTGAATACGTAGTATTACTAATACCGATACAATAAACTCAGGTGAATTACTCACTGAAACGTAATAACACATGTTCAGGGTCATACGATTTCAACCTTTGCCAAGCTTCTCGTTGAGTATCCCCTTGTTGTACGACAAACTCTTCTAATGAAATCACGTTAAGGCTATCTAATTCACGCATTGCAAATTGACGTAACAATGCTTTTATTTGTGGTGCTTCATGCACATTGTCTTTGGTATATTTATGTCGTTGTAAACGCAAAATGGTTTTGATGGTAGATTCTGCAAATGCGGTAAATGTTTGTAAAAAAGCGCTGCGTTCTTCGAGCGGCATAGCAGCAATCGTTTCTTGCACTACCCGTTCGCGGTAACCAAAATAATCTTGACGAACGGCTTCGACCGCACGTTTTAACACGGTCATTTCTAATAACCAATGTGTGTCCTGCCCTTGTTCCTCAACCACGCGGCCGCGGCCGGGTTGGTAATTATAACGAATCGCACTGAGTAAATAAGCCGTAAGATTTTGTATGCTCCCCTCTCGATAAGGTTTAGACGCTTCAATAAGTGTCACTTTATCTTGAATAAATGCCGTACCATAGGTTGCCAATAATTGCTCGAGTTGTTCGCTAGACAAGCCAAATTGTGTTTCCAATTTATTGACTAATTGCTCCGTGCTATTGTCTTTTTCTGTTTCAGTAGCGGTGATTAGCGTGTCTGTTGTCACTGCAACCGGTTTTTTCATACGTGCAGCACGCGGTTGTTGGCCAAGCCGATTTTTTTTCTCACGCTCTTTTAATGTAAACCGCAAGCGTACCACTTGACGACCTTCACGGACAAATTCCGGTGAAACAATTAAATCAGAATAAGCATTAACTTCATTGACGGCTTGGTCCAAGACCCGCCGTTTAAAATCTCGAAAAATATCATACTTACCGATTGGCACGCCCATTAATTTCTTAAACAACGCCATTTCAAACCATTTAGTATAGGGCAAACCACAATAACGGATACAATTCTCGTAAAGCGCCAAGCCATAACTAGAACGAAACCGGGATTGGATAACTAAATCGATTTTGCCGAACATAGAGGGGGAATGGAGTAATTGTTTCATGCGGGGTGAATATGCGTAATAACATAGCGGGCCTTCCAAGCTAACACTGGCAATGATAGAGCTCGCAGTCCAATTTTCCGAGCCGGTCTCATCTTGAGCGATGTTCCATTCAATAATCGTCGACATCAACCCTTTCATCGCCTCTTTAATCGCAGCATGATTATTGCCTTGATAACCTATCAGTCGACACAATTGTTTCACTGTGATCACATGTTCTTCTTTGACCATCAGTTCTTTATAGGCATGGTACAGTAACGCATTAGTCACTTTGCGTTGCAATAAACTCAACGAATTTGAACAATGAATTGTGGCAGCATGTTTCTTCAATTCTTTTTTATCTTCTTCTCCCACAAACGTCACATGTCGTCCCATAAACGTCACATCCTTTCCCATAGCCGTCACAGTTTATCCCATAAACGTCACACCATCTCCCACAAACGTCACATTTTCATGCTATTACTATTTATATTTCAATAACTTGCCGAGCTCTAAACAAAAGCAAACAAAATAAAAACAAAAACACAACAAGAACAGGCGCGTTTTTTATTTATGTTAAAGCATAACAAATGATATATTATGCTTTAACGTAATACAAACATCACAATATCAGGAAAGGAGCCTACTATGAAAGTAATTGCGTTTGTTAACAACAAAGGGGGTGTGGGTAAAACCACTTGTAGCAAACTGATGGCTGAGTATCTCAGCAAAACAAAGCGATTACGTACCTTATGTATTGATTTCGATCCGCAATGTAATTTTTCTCACCAATATTTACAAAT
>DATAXC010000234.1:0-1519 GCA_036266895.1 Gammaproteobacteria bacterium | reverse complement strand
CTAGTGCAACTGGTATTTTGACTTGATTTTGATAAAAACATGGATGTACATCTTTAGCTAGATGAAAAACATACTCCCACCCATCACGTAACCGTGTCGACCAACGGCCTGGCATGCTATTTTTCTTATGCCAAATATAATCATCGATACTTTGCCAACCAAGCCGGTTTAATTCATCTACTGTGCGCCAAACATATCGATGACGAACACCTTGTACTATTTTGTCCTTAATATTAATTATCATGCTGCCATGCGGTCTAAGCACCTGCCAAAAGGCTTGATGAAATTGCATAAACCATTCTGGATACTGGTCAGGTACAATACTCTCATAATGCTTCTTACGTGCATCTGCATAAGGAGGTGAAGTCACAATTAAATTAACTTTATTCTTCAAATAAGAATTAACATGCTGACTATGATCATGAATAATCTGGCACGTCAACCCTGATTGATTCACTAAAGACCAAATAGTCGGCATAAAAACTTATCGATAAGCAAGGTTAATAGAAAAATTCATTACTCAGTTAAGTAATAATTTTTGGTGCATAAGGTGCACGTAACTGGCAACTTAAAATTTGCTCATGAACAGCGCCCATTTGTTCATAGGCTAGCTTAGCTTTTTCATTTTGCTGACGCACATCTTCACGCGTTACTTCTGTTTTTTGCCATTTATTAGCCCACTCAAATGCTTCTTTTATTTTATTGCCTGATTGGGCTACTAAATCACCCACTGACTGATCAAAAGTTATCCCTAATTTTCTAGCTGAATAAAGCAGGCATACTAGTTCATCAAAATCTGAGATTAAATTAGCTGCCATATAGCCATAGCTCAAATCAAAATAAAGCTTGATAGGTTGCGGTTCTTTATTTAATTGCATGTGCCATACGAATTTTATCTCTTTTTTTATATACTCATCATAATGCTTAATTTTTTCTCTAATTTCTTTTTTTGTTTGTGACAGAGCATCATAAATACGCAAAAGAAACAAATCAGCATAAGGATCATCGCGCTTTGCAGCTTGCCAAATTTTGCCAACTTGTTTAGCGAAATAAAGTACGCTGGAATTATCTTTTACGCTGCCTTTAAAAAAATAGTAGCGTGCAATACTGCTATGCAACACAAAACTAACATTTTTTATTAACACTGATGAATGATGTTTTTTAATAAATTTATTGATCTCGCCCTTGTCATCATCTAATATAATTTTTTCTGATCCATCTATCTGTTGCGCATTATCTTCCATCGCCTTATCTATTTGATTCATAAAGTTCTCCTCACTAATAAATTTCTGGCTCTGCTTTTAGTTGCTCATAAATAGCTGGTAAATTATCAATTTTTAAAAGTGTTTCACATGATACTAATAGGCCTGTGAATATTTGCCGCTTTTCCCAATTACCCAAATAATACCGGTGCAAGAAAGTGTTGCGATTGCTTTTAACAAAAATATCATCACTAAGTTTAGTTAATAATTTTTCTACATTGTTGACTGATTTATTTTCGTTACTTGAAAAAATGTGT
>DATAXC010000224.1:0-3401 GCA_036266895.1 Gammaproteobacteria bacterium | reverse complement strand
ATATTCCTGCGAAGGTGTTGTTGCATCTGTTTTGTGACGACCATAATTTCGACCATAACTCATAATAATTTACCTCGTTTTAGATTAATTAAAATTTCCTTAACTCATTAAACTAGCAACATCATATTCAATAATAATTTCAGCCAACTTTTCTTCGCCTATCGGCTTCATATAGACACAATCGGCTCCAGCCATTAAACACTCTCTTTTAATCTTTTCATCCTGATAAGCTGTTAATACAATAATAGGTGTACGTTTATTATTTCTTTCATATTCTCGAATAGCCTTAATAACCTCAATGCCATTCATATCTGGCAAGCCAACGTCAGCAAAAATCAAGTTATACCCTCTGCCAAATTTTTGTAATGCTTCAGCACCATTAGATGCAACATTCACTTCGTATCCAATTTTTTCTAATAACAATCGATGAATGTTTTGCACTATTAATTCATCTTCGATTAACAAGATGCGTGGTTTAGCTTGTTGTACATCTAGTTTTTCAATTGCATTCATGTTATTTCTCCTCTATTAAAGTGTATTATCTTTAATTCTTCATTAATGAATAGATAATGTTACATTTTCATCTACTTTTGATTGCAATAACTTATCAATTACCACTAATAAGCGCTTACCCGCTTGTCTAATAGCCTCTACTTCTTCATGCTGTGCAGTAGAAAGATACTCATGATGTAGTAAATCTGTCATACCTAGAATTTCTGTTAGCGGTATGCGCAGCATATGACTTAAGGTTAAATAATCTACTTCAATATTAAGTTTTGTCATAACAGCCGCTCCTCTTTTAAATATTTTAAAAAACAAAAAATCTATTTTTGATATCGATTACTTTTTATGTTGCCTGTCTGCAAAAAACCAAAATGTATACCTTTAAAAATTGCTTCTGCCATTGATTTGCTTTTTAATTTTTGCTTTACTTCTTGGCGATATCTCTTAACAACTTGAGTTTCCAAGGCGAGTAAATCACTAGTTTCTTTTGTACTTTTACCCATGGCAGCCCAAAATAAACATGCCACCTCTCTTTCAGAAAGTTGATGATTAAAATTGGCTTGTTTAATAAATGTAATTTTGGTCAATAGCGCTGACATTAAATCAATCTGTCTTTGCGTTGGGCTTTGGCTACCGCATTTTTCTAAAAGATCTATTGCCAAATAATTAATAAAATCTAATTTCATTTGTATTTACCTCCATTAAATGTATGTTGCTACTATTTAACGTTTAAGCCTTCTAAATTTCCTTTTTACAGTTGATCTGATACAATCAATAATTAAATTCTATTGTATCTTTTTTCCATTTATTTGATATTTTATTTGATAATCATATTAACATACCTATATTATCAAATATTTTTATATTAAAATCAAGTTTTATTTGATATTTTGTAAGTATAGGAATTTACAATGATTTTTGATGGGTCAGCTGAAGCTATTGGTAAACGATTACGTGTTCTACGGGACACTGCTGGCTTAACTCTACAAGAGTTTTGCAAAACATCTGGTGTTAGCTATCCCTCTCTCAGTTATTGGGAAAATGCTTTAATTATTAGCCCCTTAAAACCTAAAAGCATGGAAAAAGTAATACATGGTTTCAAAAAAATAGGAATAGACGTAAGTGAAGAGTGGTTGCGTTATGGCAAGGGTACTTTACCCACCTTGAACGGTGAACCTCTTAAACTAGAGGAAGAAAGGAATCTCAACCCAGACAATATAAAAACCTTCCCCGCTGTTGACAATACACAGTTAGCAAGAATTTTTGCCGAAGAAACCAAATTATTTGCCTCGTTAAAACAAGCTGTTATTTTGAAAGTTGACCATTCAAGAATGATGCCTTTTTTTGAAAAAGGCGATCATGTGGGTGGTATATGGCAACCAGCTTCTACTTTAATAGACACTACTGTATCCATCTTTCAGCTTAAAGGTAATTTACATGTGGCATATATAAAAAAAAGCGCAAAAGAAAATTTATTTAAGATCAGTTATCTTGTCGATGAAAACAAAAAAAATGAGCAATCACAACTCATTACTTTGGAATCTATTGCTCCTGTCATTCGTATTTGGCGGTAATATTATTTTTTTTCTTGATTAAGACGAATTTTTACCTTTATAGCTTCTTCTATCAAATTTTGTAACTGTGATATAGTAGCAGGCTTAGCCAATACTGCCATCACTCCAGCTTCAATAAAATAATCTTCATCTTCTTCGGAGGCATGCGAAGTAAAGGCAATAAAGATAATTTGATCTTGTTTAATTGCTCTTATTTGGTGCATTACTTCAACACCATTCATATCAGGTAAAGAAATATCTAAAATTGCAACGTCGTAATCATTTTTTAATGCTAATCTAATAGCTTCAGCACCATCACTCGCCACATCAACCTTGTAACCAGCTTCTATTAATGCTGTATACGTAGATTTTTGACTAATATTATCGTCTTCTATTAAAAGAATATACGGTTGGAAAGAGCTATTAGGAGATTCTATAGCCTTTTTAATTTTTGGGGAAAAATTTGCAATTTTTTCACTATCCGCAACACTATATGGTACTGTAATTGATGCGGTTGTTCCCTGATTAACCACACTAGTTAATTCTAACTTTCCACCAGAAGCTTCGATCCACATTTTTGCTCGCAGCAATTGGACAGAAGGTTTATGATATAATGCGTCTCTAGTATGTTTTCCTTCCTTATTTAAAGCTGTAAATAAGCGTTTTACCTGTTCTTCTGGCATACCCACACCATAATCTTGCACAGTAATAGTCAAGTAAGAATTGCTTTCTTGCTGCATTGTAGTAACTTCAATTTTAATTCTTTGATTAATTCGGCTAAAGCGAATAGCATTACCAATAAGCACACTTAAAGCAGCGCATAAATTTGCATAATCAATTATTACTTCTTTCGGAATGGTTTCTGATATATGTATATCAACTTCTAAGTTTTTTGTATTAGGATAAGTACTGTTACTAATAGATTTTTTAATAAATTCATCTAATCCAATAAAAACAAAGTTGGTTTTAATACCTTCTGACTGCATGTGATGCAAATCACCTAAATTTTGCAACGCTGTTAAAGTACGGTTAGCTTCTGAATTACAAAGATAAGCAAGCTCATGCATTTCATGAAACGTTTCTGCTATTTTATTAGAAAACTCTGTTTCACTTTTATCATTTAATAATTTTATCATCTTATAAAAAAAATCTTGTAAAACATCTAACTTTTCCTTAATACCATTTTGTAAAGCCAGAACATTTGTCATAGGATTTCTGATTTCATGAGAAGCTGTTGAGATAAATCTTATGGTAGAATAATTTGCCTGTTCTGTCTCATCAATTTGCTTCGCTAATTCTTCTTGAATTTTCTTTTCGGTAGTAATATCAATATAAATACCAAGA
>DATAXC010000213.1:0-5689 GCA_036266895.1 Gammaproteobacteria bacterium | reverse complement strand
ATCAACCCAACAATTATTAATCCATCTTGTACATGCACAACAAATTTTTAAGCAACCACTACCATTAAACCCAGCATTAATTGCACAAACCAGACTCTTTTTAACTAATCGGCCTAGCTTACAATTAAGCATTCTTATTTTAAAAAACATGGATGATCATAGCAGCCTAGTTGATATTAATTTAGGCATGACAACACCTACTCCGCTATTTACCAGTAAAACGATTACTTCACAAATTCCAACATTATTTACGGCGAAAGCATTTACTATGGTTTTTGCTGAAAAATTAGCGCAAGCTGCCCAAGAAACGCTGCAAGGTAACTGGGTATTGGGCAACATAACGACTAGCAATACCAATCTACAAGATTTTTATCAACTGACTGAACAATTACGCACTTATTATCTTTATCATTATGTGAAAACCTGGGAAAACATCGTAACGCATTTGCATTTAGTTACACCAAAAGATTTAACTGCGGTTGATGCACTATTGGTAACACTCACCAACACACCTTCGCCACTTTTGCAAACATTACAAACGATTTACGAGAATATTTATTTTGAACCGATTATTGCCATGAGTCCATCCCTGCAAAACTTAAGCATTGTGCTTAATGAAATGCATGCCAATACGCCTAATAGCTTACTTAGTGAAATTTTTTCTGGACTTAACGCAGTACATCATTATTTGCATGCCATTTTATCAGCAAAAGACATTGATCAAGCTTCTTCGCAAGCGATTGAAAAACGCATGCAGCATACTGGTACACCAGATGCCATTACTCAATTACGTTTTATTGCAGAAAAAAGTCCGCAACCGATCAGACAATGGCTTGATCAAATTACTGATGTCACTTGGCAATTATTAATGGACAATGCAAATGGTTACCTGAATACAGCTGAAAACGAACACTCATTCATTAAAATTTAAGGAGCTATCCTCATGTTAAAAACACAAAAAATCGATTATTACGATGGAGAAATATTATTAGAAGGCTATTATGCTTATGATGAAAAAGCGCCTGAAAAAAAACCTGCGATATTAATTAGTCATGACTGGTCTGGTAAAAATGAATTTGCTTGTCAAAAAGCCAATCGGTTAGCTGAATTGGGTTATGTTGGTTTTGCATTAGACATGTTTGGAAAAGGCAAAATGGGCAAAACAAAAGAAGAAAAAATGGCATTGATTCAACCCTTATTAGCTGATCGTCCTCAATTATCAAAACGCATCTTAGCAGCACTCACTGCCGTCAAACAATTAGATGTAGTAGACAGTGCGCGCATCGGTGCTATCGGTTTTTGTTTTGGTGGTTTATGCGTATTAGATCTTGCTAGAAGCGGGGCCAATATGAATAGCGTGGTGAGTTTTCATGGTTTACTCAATGCCCCAGAAACACCAACGCGCACAATCAAAGCCAAAATTTTGGCATTGCACGGTTATAACGATCCGATGGTAACACCCGACCAAGTGGTTGCCTTTGCCGACGAAATGACCGCTGCGCATGCGAATTGGGAATTAAATATTTACGGTAACACCATGCATGCGTTTACTAATCCGGAAGCACATGATTCGGCTTTTGGCACCGTTTATGACAAACAAGCCGATAACCGATCTTGGCTGGCGATGTGCAATTTTTTTAAAGAAACGTTATAATGAATTTATAATTACGGTGAGTTTTTTATTTTTTATTTTTATTTACAGGAGTTTTTATGAAATATACATCATGGATGTTAGTAGTGAGCATTTGTTGCAGTTTGTTGATGTTAAATGGTTGTGCGACTAACCCAAATAACCATGGCCAAACGCCTACTTTGCAAGACTTCCAAACCAGAACCTTGCCAACTGGTGGCAGTGATGCGGCACAAGCGGCAAATTCGCTTTAAGTTGTGACACTCTCTCCCGATCATTGTTGGGCTTCGCAAGCTCAGCCCAACCTACTAAAATTTTTGTCTCTCCCCTTGTGGGGGCGTTGTTGAATAAATACCCCTAGAGAGCTTTTGCCTCTCCTACAAGGGGCGTTGTTGAATAAATCAATACGCTGGCGCTTTTGCCTCTCCCCTTGTGGGAGAGGCCGACGCCGAAGGCGGCGGGTGAGGGGTGATTTTATGAAAAGCATATTTTAGTAGGATATAAATTGTGTTTTTTTGAAAATTAGAACAGATTTTAATATTAGGTTGTTGGAAAAACACCCCTCACCCGCCGCGCTTTGCGCGTCGGCCTCTCCCACAAGGGGAGAGGCAATACTCTTCACTTTCCCATTTATTCAAAAAAGTCCCCACAAGGAGGGAACCGGTCATCTTGGATATCCCATAATCGTTCACACGGTGGCAGAACACACGAAAAACGGCCGTTTACTCGTTAGAACACTTACCTTGGTAAGCTTTTCACATCAGGATTCTTAGAATAAGCATCCATAATTTCTTCCATTAACTGATCAACCACACTTAAACCAGCTTCATCTTCTATCATCCCTTTTTCTTCTTTTAATACAGCCAAACGCGCTTCAATGATTTTCTTCACGGAACCACCTGGAAATAAATTTGCTAATAATCGGCGTGCCTCTTTCGGCCCGATTCTTTGATACAGTTTATTACGCAATCTCGCATCTTCTGCGGTGGTACTAAATGCCCATAGCTCATTGGGGCCCAAGGTATTCGTCAATAATTGTGTATTCATACCATTCTTTGTAGAAAATTGCGCCAAGAATGTTGCGCCGCCTTCACGTGGGCCATGCACACGGGTTTTTAATGCGATTTGTGCCGTCTCGCTTAAACCAAAGATTTCTGTAGAACGTCTAACCGTTTGTTCTGGACCTGCATCCATGATAAAGATTGAAGTAGCAAATTCAACCATCACCGAATCAAAGTCATCTAACGATTGTGAAATCAAGGCAATTTGTACATTCCATTTACGGCCTTCACGCATATCTAACACAACTTGATCGCGTACTGCTTGCACTTTTGAAGTACGATGAAACTCATCATAAACAATGCGTTTTGCATCTTCGCGAATTTCTGAAATACGACCGCGATGAAATTCACGATAAGCATTGGGAATATCACCCAAGGCATCTTCGGTTAAATAATAATGTCTAGCCAATGCGTAACGCGCCAACATGTACATCACAGCAGTTTGCCGCTCGGCAACATCACCGCCGCTTTTAGCAACTTCATCTAAATCCAACGATACAACCCGCGCTTCGCCAATATCAAACTTTGTCACATTCGACAAAATCGGATATTCACGCATTGCACTCGATATCATACGGCTAAACGCTTGAATCAGTGGCTCGCCGGTTGGTGCACGCACTTGACCATATAAATCTTCAATCACTTGCGTACGGCAAATAGAAGCTGCGTCAGCCAACAACGGCACGGCAAAACGTTGCGCCAACGTTGCTTCATGATGAAAACCAGCTAAAAATAACGCATCAGTGACTTCCCACCAGGTGGTGCGTTCGTCAAATACGAAACCGATCTCACTCAAAATATCGTCTACAAGAAATTCAATACCTGGCGTATAACGATGTGCTTTGCCGGTATCACATAAATATTTATACATTTCATTGACAACCAAGCCAGCCATGTCTGAAATACCATCATAAGGATGCGCTGAACCTAACGGTGTACATAGCAAGGTAATAAAATTCACTAAAAAGTTACGTTCTTGTGGTGCAGGAAAACGGCAACCCAACTGCGTATCAAATGGATTAACAGAATATTCTGGCGTCATGCGTAAGCGATGATAAGCAACATAATGACGCAGGTCATAGGGCAACGCTTCTTTTAACAATGAGATTAAACCGCTACTAGACGGACCAATATCAATAATCGCAATGCGCGGTAAGCGCGTAATACCACCAGATAAACATAAAGCAAGATTAATGGCGTTAGATAATACGGACTTACCCGAACCAGGTCGGGCATACATTAAGTCAATCCAAGTGGTTTGTTGCACTGACCCAGGTTGATAAGGCCATGGTTTACCGTCAGGTGAACGTAACAGTAATGCACCAAATTCCCAAGAAGAAGCGGGTCGCGTAAATGGCAACATGTAAACGACATCGGACAAGGGTGCTACTGATGGTGTTGCAACACTATTTGCAGTAAATCCTAATAAACTAGAAGTTACACCAGCAAATACATCACCACACATTTCTGATACTTCACAAGTTCCCCAACCTTCCACTGCTTTAGCCAATTCAGCGATGCGTGTACGCAATAAACGAAGACTACCTTCATGTGCCCAGGTAGCCATAGCCACTTGTAACTTCACAATGGCATCGTCGGTATTCACTTCAATATCACGTAATAGTTTTGCTGCATCATGCACCAGGGCATTTTGTGCAGAAGTAAAGCTTAAAATGGCGGCCATCACTGATTTAAAACGTAAGGTTGATAAGCCACCACTTTCAATCAGAAACGACATACGCCATGGCACATGGGTTGGTAAAGTACGAGCAAACAACGCCATAAAAGGCTTGATGTCTTGCGGAAATAAATCAATAAACAGCGGCGTATAAATGCGATCACCAACGCGTAACGTACGTAAATCTTGCACCATCGCATCACGTGGGAAAATTTGCCGCGCCAAATTGGGATACATCAAACCAGACAATTCATCGGCTGGAGACTTTGTTTCACGAATAGGAATTTTATCACCGGGTAACACCGGTTCCCAATCTTTAGAAGTAAAATCAGGATCGGCGTTATAACGCATAGCATAAACAGATTCATGTACTTCCAACAAAACACTATACACATTTAAAGCATTCAAATCGGTAACGAGTGACCGAACAAAAGACGCATGCGATTCACGCAAATCTGGAATTGCGGCAATTAAATTTTGCCCATTTTTAAATGGTGGAATCTTATGATCGCGAATAAAAGCCAGCTTTTCTTTTGATGCGCGTTTTAATTGTTCATTGGTTAAAGAATACGGCCGCGTCCATAAGACAAAATATAATTCTTCATGTGCGCAAAATTTGGAAACATAGTTAATACGTTCATGAAATAAATCGTCCAAATCAAGATGCAAGCGTTTAGAAGTAGCATGCGCAGGTGCTAGAATCTCTTCTATTTCCGGTTTGACGATTTCTTTATCATAGGAAAAATAGACTTGAATAACGTGGCCAGGACGTTTGAAAGTGGCTTGTAAACTTTGCGTTAATCCATCATGAATCGCATCAAATTCTTCTTGGCCAATTAATTTCGTGACGCCATAGACACGAACAACCGAGACCAGTGAACCATCGCGAGCAACTAAAGTATGTTGATCATCTGCTGTTTCAATGTCGCAATAAGACTGTACTGTTTGTTTAAGCTCGGTACTAAACCAAGCTAACAATGCATCTACTCCATCAAGGAGTGGATCTATAAAAGTGCGATCCGTGCTCATGTTGTCCCAATCCTCTTCATAACAAACGGCCGTTTTTGGTATCAAACCCTCTCCCGCCCTTCGGGCACCCTCCCCCACAAGGGGGGGAGGGGAAAACAGACTTTTTTATATCGTACCCTCTCCCGCCCTTCGGGCACCCTCCCCCACAAGGGGGGGGAGGGGAAACTTGACCTATGTTTGTTGTAAAATACCCTTCCATTACCCATCTTAGTTCCCCTCCCCCGTTTACGGGGGAGGGTGCCCGAAGGGCGGGAGAGGGTCATTACTTCGTTCACGCAACAAAGCCATCCA
>DATAXC010000200.1:0-5279 GCA_036266895.1 Gammaproteobacteria bacterium | reverse complement strand
ATTTGTGCGGGGTCTGGTATATGGCATTGCAATTACTAGGTAAAAACCGGATCCCGCACAAATGTCCGCGATTGAGCAACAACTTCGTTCAACTTTTTCTGGCGGACATTTTGCGGGATGACAACCTTCTGTAAAATTATCACCACATTACCTATCTCATCAGATTCAATTTGTGCCCTGCGCCATAATATTTATTATACCAAATAACGACAGTATTGTAATTACTTTTTTGTAGTTACAATTTATTTATCATTTATATTAGGTAAAAAGATGGGCTGCTGTTGATTAAAAAAAGAGCATGCCGATACTGATGCCGTACATGCCCGTTATAGATAGAGATGATTATTACAACAACTAAGCTGCTTCAGCTTTGTCTGTTGTCATGGGTTCAATGCTGACGCATCTTTTGCGTAATGCACCTTTCACCGCAAATACCACGCGGCCAGGTTTCAATGCATAGAGGGTGTAATCTTTACCTACACCAACATATTTGCCAGGATGGAATTTTGTGCCGCGTTGGCGAACGATGATTTCACCAGCGCCAACAAGCTGCCCACCATAACGCTTCACACCAAGATATTTGGGTTTGGAAGTACGGCCATTTCGGGTACTACCACCTGCTTTTTTATGTGCCATTGTAAAGCCTCACTCAACCGGTTACTTGGATAATTTTTATTTCAGTATAATTCTGTCGATGACCTTGCCATTTTTCATGGTGTTTACGACGACGGAACTTGATAACATGAATTTTTTTATGACGGCCATGTGCTAAAACCGTACCGGCTACTGTGCAACCAGACACATAAGGATGGCCGACTTGAAGAGAGGCGCCCTCACCCACTGCTAACACTTGGTCAAAATTAACCGTAGCACCTACTTCTGAGGGTAATGTTTCTAGCTTGATCACATCGCCTTCTTGAACACGGTATTGTTTACCGCCACTCATAATTACTGCATACATGTAAAACACTCCAATCCTTTTCGTTGTTACGTTGTTATAGAGGTGTATAGGTGAAAAGAACCCGGATTATATTGAATTGGCTGGTTACTCGCAATAGTTTTTTTGGGGTTGGACTATTTTCAATTTTTATTCGGCCCTTATTTATTATTCAACCCTCTCCCCCCTGCCCAATATAATAGATCAGTAAACCTACTCCCCCTCTCCCGCTTGCGGGAAGGCGCCGCCCCGCACTTGTTGCGGGTGAGGGGTGTTTTTCCACCCCTCACCCGCCGCGCTTCGCGCGTCGGCCTCTCCCACAAGGGGAGAGGCAATACTCTTCATTTTTCCCATTTATTCAACAACGCCACTTGTGGGGGAAGGGTCGGGGGAGAGGGTGGGGAGAGAGTAACTGCTCTTAAACTACGCCGCCTTCTTCTTCTGCTTAGTCACCTTACTTGAGCTTGAGCTAGCACTAGCATAAGTATGATCCGCCACTAAACGTGTCATCGATCCATACAGCACCAACACGCGTTGATTCACATCCAATTGGTTATCCAAAGCTTGTACCACAGACACCATAGAGCCGCTATTCAATCGCACAATATATTCTATAGCTTGTTGTTTATTAACAGATTTATCAATCGCATTACCCACTAAACCCCCTACGACTGCACCGCCAATCGCTGCGATAATATTGGCTTCAACGCTGCCGCCAATCGCTGCACCGCCCGCTGCGCCTGCCATGGTACCGGCTAAACCGCCTGCACCGCTATTACCATCAACCGTTACGACGCGCTTGGAAACAATCACCCCTGGAACGGCATCATTCGCTGCACCCACTTGCGAGCTTTTGTACACATTAGGGGAAATGTTTTTAGCACAACCAACAATCACTAAAGAAAGGGATAAACTGATTAATAAAAGTAACTTTTTCATACTATATGGCCTCGTTTGTGTATTAGTTTGGCTAAATTATATAGGAGTGATTTTGATTTGTCTAATGGGAGGGTCATTACTTCGTTCATGCAACAAAGCCTCCCGGATGACAACAGTCACCCTATTTAGCATTCATCCGATACGCCAATCGCGTTAACCGGGTATTCTCACGATTATTCGCCACTGCCATCGCAATCGCGCGCTTTTCTCCGACTAACACCACCAACCGCTTACCCCTGGTGACCCCGGTGTACAACAAATTCCGGGCCAGCAACATGTGATGCTGTATGGCAATCGGCATCACTACCACTGGGAATTCTGAACCCTGGCTTTTATGAATACTAATCGCATAAGCTAAATTGATTTCATCCAAATCAGCCATGCCATATTTCACCACCCGCTGATCAAACGTGATATGCACAATATTTTCTTCTAAATCAATTCTAGTTATAAAACCAATATCACCATTAAATACTTCTTTATCATAATTATTGACTGTTTGAATCACTTTATCGCCTAACGCAAAAGTAAACCCATAACGCACGATTTTTGGTTCACCGCCGCGATTTAATTTTGCTTGCAATGACGCATTCAACGCAATCGTACCTAAACCACCACGGTTCATTGGTGTTAACAATTGAATGTCAGCAATCGGATGACAACCTAAATATTGCGGTAACCGGTGCGCGATTAACTCTAATAATTGATCATGAATCTCTTCCGCGCTATTGACGTAAATCACATAAAAATCACTATCTGCTGTATCATTGGTTAACGGCATCTCGCCTTGATTAATCCGATGCGCATTGACAATAATTTTAGAATGAGTCGCTTGACGAAAGATTTCTGTGAGCCGCACCACTGGAATTAATCCTGAGCGCATCATATCCAACAACACTGCACCTGGACCCACTGAAGGTAATTGATCAACATCACCAACAAATAACAACGCTGCACGATCTGGAATCGCTTTTAATAATTGATGCAGCAAACCAATATCAATCATGGAAGCTTCATCAACAATCAATACATCAATCGGTAAGGGATTATCTTGATTATGCTTAAACGCGCGAGTTTCTGGACTAAACGCCAGTAAACGGTGTATGGTTTTGCCCGTTACACCGGTGGTTTCAGTTAACCGTTTTGCGGCACGGCCAGTGGGTGCACACAGCGCAATCGATAAGCATTTTGCTTGCAAAATCTTCAAAATACTATTCACCACCGTGGTTTTACCGACACCGGGGCCCCCCGTCATAATCGTCAATTTATTATTTAAGACTTGTTCAATCGCTTGTTGTTGTGAAGCAGCCAATTGCAAACCGGTTTTTTGCTCGACCCACGGAATCGCTTTGCTTACATCTAACTGTCCCCAAGGCAAATCCCCGTCTAAAATGCGTAATAAATGTTGTGCGGCGGTTTTTTCCATGTAATACAGCGGTGCAAGAAAAATATAAGTCTCTTCATGATGCTGATTCGCAGCCGTTTGCTCAGCATGCTGCTCAGAGGAAACATTGATTGGAATCACTTCTCGGATTAAATTACCAGCAGCAATTTCTTTTTCAATCGCTGATTGAATAATCTCTTCGTTGATTTCTAGCAACGACACACTTTCTTGCACTAATTGCGGGTATAACGCTGCGCAATGGCCATGATCACATAATCCCTGCAACACATGCCGTACACCTGCACGGGCACGCACGATGGAATCACTGGCAATACCTAAACGCATGGCCAAGGTATCCGCTATTTTAAAACCAATTCCTTGAATATCTAAGATCAGTCGATATGGATTTTCACTGACTTTGGTAATCGCCGCTTCACCATACGCTTTATAAATGCGTGCGGCGCGTGCAGTGCCTAACCCATGCGATTGCATAAATACCATGATATCACGCACTGCTTTTTGTTCGTTCCACGAGCGGCTAATTTGTTTTTGCTTTTTTTTACCGATACCCGCTACTTCTAATAATCGTTCTGGCTCATTATCTAATACAGTCAACACGTTTTCACCGAACGCTTTCATTAAAATTTTAGCGGTATGTGAGCCTACGCCTTTAACCAAGCCTGATCCTAAATATTTTTCAATGCCTTCCAAGGTATTCGGCGGCACAAAGGTCAGCGAACTACATTTAAACTGGCGGCCATAAGTTTTATCGTGATTCCAATCACCTAAACATTCAATATATTCACCTGCAGCAATACTGGGAACGTTTGCCACCACGGCCACTAAATCTTGTACGCCTTGTACTTTAACGCGCAACACGCAAAATCCGCTATCCGGATTATGAAAGGTGATGCGCTCGACAAAGCCTTGCAGTCGTTCCGATGTTCGTTCCGACGTTGACATAGCAGTTGACACTCCAATTTTAAATCATAGTTCTAATTGTCTAGCTCTAATTGTTAGACTATTTTACTTTATTTTATTTACTTAACGTCATTAATTCACGATTAATTGAAAAACTGAGCACCGTACGAACAAGTACAATGATAGCTAACAAGCCAACGGCATAATAGTCCGGTGTAGTGGTAGTGCCGATTAAGTCGGCAGCGATAATAAATTCCAGTCCCAAAATTAACACACGTCCTAAATTAAGTCGAATAGTATTCACGTTTGCCGTATCTAATGGTCCACTTAGCAGAAAACAGGCATATTGGTATAAAGCGGTTAGTACACCCGATAAAATGATTAGGACGCCAATAAATGAAATACCATGTTGAATAATGCTTAAGATGCTATGAATAGATTGCCAACCCATGTGTTGCTCCTTTGTTTAAATGAATCCCGGATTCCGCCTACGGCTCCATCCGGGCTACACCCTCTTCCGCCCTCCGGGCACTCCCGCAACAAGTGCGGGACGGCGCCTTCCCGTAAACGGGGGAGGGAAAATAGACTTTTTTATATCGTAATTGCTTAAAAAATACGCTTCCGTATAATTTGTCCATAAAAAATACTTTAGCTCTTCGCAAGGCCCTCATGAAACTCAGTTTAATATTAATCACTTCGATAAAATAATTATACATTAATTGCGTCGATATATCCGTTTAGCGGCAGGAACAACTGCAGCTGCTTCAATACCAATTTCCTGCATTATTTTTACTATGGTTACTTTTACTGGTTGTACATGTTTCTTATCCATCACACCTAAGAATGCTACTTTATTATTTCGCATGCAAAAAAATCGTTCTGCCATATTGAAATAAGCGGCACGAAAGCGTTGAGCGTATTCTGGAAATTTATTTTTATCTGCTAATGCAAGATGTATCCTATACAATAAAATGTTTAAAATAGGTTGCGTTGTATCAAAAAAAGCGGACACCGTTTTTGCTATATTAAAATACTGTTTTAACTTTCCTGTCATATACTCTGGATAAAAGCCAGTTTCTTTATGCCATTGATCTAAAT
>DATAXC010000199.1:0-7944 GCA_036266895.1 Gammaproteobacteria bacterium | reverse complement strand
GAGTAGCCTTTTCTTTCGTGCATTGGCTTTTATTTAATTGATAAATAATAAATAATTTATTTTCCTGTAATATTTTTGCTGTAACCAGCGCACAATTTTTACTCGCTTCGTTAAACGTCGCTTGTACGATCTTTTCCGCAGTTGCAGTCGGTTCATCAATCATAGAAAGTAAGCGTGCTTGAATACTTTCATCCCAATGCGCATTATTTTCTTGTTGCGGTACTAGCAAAATAAAAGAACCGACTTCATTTTGCGCATAGTTGGTTTTTTTCCAATCAGTTGAATCAGGTAAAGTAATCACCAACATTTGTTGTGATGGCCGTGTTTTACCCATTTGTTGTAACAGTAAATCGGCTTGTTGTTGATCAAATGTTTGTACAGAATTTACACCTGAGCAAGCGGATAAAAACATAGCGATTAATAATGCGATTATTTGCCAATATTGCGGTAACATGCTTACAATTCTCGTCTTCTATCTTGCTTGCTAAAGCCGATTAACGGCAGATCAATATTTTTACCTAAGGCCATCACTTTTACGCGTTCGCCCATTTCGGTGGGCCAAGTTAATAATTTAATTGCTTGTTGTAATTGAAAAGCAGCAACCGGCGTCAGTGATTTTATTTCTTCTTCAGCGAAATCAATTAAACCACACGCTAACAAAAAAGCGGCTTGGCTAGTGTAACCAATTAAAGTGCAATCGGCTAGTACAGCGGCTTCAATCACTCGTGTGAAATCGACATGCGCGGTAATATCTTGTTGTCCAGGCAATAATAAAGGATTGTGATGATAATGATGTTGATGGAAACAAGTGAGCGTCCCTTGTTGTCGTTGTGGATGATAATATTCAGCGCGGCCATAACCATAATCCATCAATAACATCACGCCTTCTGTCAGCGCTTTTGCGGCTGTTTGGATGAAAGATGATAACTGCAAACAAATTTCTGATTGATAATCCTCTACTAAGTGATATTGTTCAATTAATGCTGCACCCTCTTCTGCTAATTGCGGATGAAGCGGTGCGCATAGTTGCCAAAGAAAAGGATTTTGATCAAGCGTAGACAAATTAACCTTTAAATCAATGCCTACACCGCGTTCTTGTAAATGCCGCCCCTGCACTTGGAAACAGTGTACTGGTAACGCATCCAACACTTCATTGGCAAGCATCACGCCACTAAATTGTTCTGGTAATTGTGTTAGCCATTGGCAGCGTGCATAATGCGCGGGGCAATGTATTTGTAGAAAAGTTTGTTGTTGTTGCTGCAACATGAGATTAGGTTCGACAATATAATAGTGTGCCGGCAATGCATCGTAGGTTGCCAATGCCGATAACAAGTCCATGGCTAAACGACCGGTACCCGCACCAAATTCTAAGATATTCGCATGGCCCAATTGATTAAAAATCGGTAAGCACTGATAAGCAAGACAGCGAGCAAATAGCGGCGTTAATTCTGGCGCAGTGGTAAAGTCGCCTTGCTTGCCAATCGTGAAATTTTCGCTATTGTAATACCCCCATTTCGGATGATAAAGCGCAAGCTGCATAAATTGAGCAAATGAGATACAGCCTTGCTCGGCCTGAATGGTATGATAGATATAATGTGTTAAGGTGCGCATAAAAGTTTATAATCTAGCTAGTAATGATTTTAGGAAATATTATGCACTCAGCTCAGGCATTAACCGCAAAAGTAGCATTAGTCACCGGCGCCGCACGTCGCGTTGGTGCTGAAATTGCGCGGGTATTGCATCAAGCGGGCATGCGTGTTGCGCTGCATTATCATACCTCAGAAACGGCAGCGCGCCTACTTTGCGAACAATTCAATCAACAGCGTCCGCAGTCGGCTTTGGCGATTGCTGCCGATTTACAGGCAGCGGATAGTGAAAACAAGCTCATACAACAAGTGATCGATCAATGGCAGCGGTTGGATGTGTTAGTCAACAATGCTTCGCAATTTTATCCAACGCCATTGGCCGAAGTGACCTCGGCAACTTGGGAAGCATTATTGCATAGCAATGTAAAAGCCCCATTTTTTTTAGCACAAGCCGCCGCGCCTTTTTTGGCAGCGCAGCAAGGCAGTATTATTAATATTACTGATATCCATGCCGAACGGCCGTTAAAAGCTTATTCAGTCTATTGTATCTCCAAAGCGGCTTTATTGATGGCGACCAAGGCTTTAGCCAAGGAGTTGGCGCCCAATGTGCGGGTCAATGCGGTGGCGCCTGGCGCAGTTTGCTGGCCGGAAGGTGACAATGCTTTATCGTCAACCGAGCAGCAAAAAATCATTGATCGTACTTTATTGGCACGTGCGGGCAGTCCAAGCGATATTGCTAAAGCAGTATTGTTTTTTGTACGTGATGCGGACTATGTAACCGGACAAATCCTGTCAGTAGATGGAGGGCGCTCAGTATGAGTTTCCTACGCACCCGATTGATGACAGCTTATCGTGCCAAGCTCTATCCTAATTATTGGGATATTTTGGCCTTGTTGTTTGTGTTTGCCGCGATCAGCTTATTTGCATGGAATGCCAAGCAAATGACCACCCCGTATCACTTAGGAGAAGTGATACCGATTTCATTAGATCCTAGCATGTTGCCATTTTATGCCAGCCGTACCGTAGTACGCATGCTCATCGCGCTATTACTTTCTTTATTATTTACCTTCATTTTTGGTACTTGGGCAGCAAAAAGTAAGCGTGCCGAAGGCATTATTATTCCGGTGATCGATGTATTGCAATCGGTGCCGATTCTTGGCTTTTTATCTGTGACGGTCGCTGGGTTTATTGCCTTATTTCCTGGCAGTATGTTAGGGCCTGAGTGCGCTACGATTTTCGCTATTTTTACTTCACAAGCCTGGAACATGGCACTGGGATTTTTTCAAACGGTACGCTCAGTACCCGCTGAGGTATCAGAAGCCGCTAGAATGTTTCATTTGACTGCTTGGCATCGATTTTGGCGGATTGAAGTGCCGTATTCGATGCCGAGCTTATTGTGGAATGCGATGGCGTCTATGTCGGCAGGTTGGTTTTTTGTGGTGGCTGCAGAAGCGATTACCGTTTCTAATCAACAAATTTTATTACCTGGGATTGGTTCTTATATTGCCGTGGCGATCACTAATGCCAATATGCACGCCATTGGCTATGCGATTTTTACCATGTTCATCGTGATTTTACTCTACGATCAATTATTGTTTCGTCCATTAGTCGCTTGGTCGGAAAAATTTAAATCTGAACAAGAGGCTACGGACAAAGTGGCTGAATCTTGGGTGATTAATTTATTTCGACGTACACGTTTATTGCGTGATATGGGCCATAAGTTGACAGATTTATTTAATGCATTGATCGCTATTCGTGTTTTTCGAACAAAAAAAGCCGCTATCGTAATTACACCGAAAAAAGCAAATTACGAATGGATTAATAATTGGTTGTGGCATGGTATGATTTGTCTGATTGTCATCAGTTCATTTTTATTTTTAAGTCATTACATCGTACAAAATATTGCAATGTCGGAAATTATCCATGTTTTTGTCTTGGGGCTCATTACCACTTGCCGCGTATTTATTTTGATTGTGCTTTGTTCATTAATCTGGGTACCCGTCGGCATCTGGATTGGCTTAAGGCCGGGTGCGACGCGCTGGGCGCAACCGATCGCGCAGTTGTTGGCGGCCTTTCCTGCTAATTTATTTTATCCATTAGTTGTAGTTCCTATCGTTTATTATCACTTAAATCCAAGTATTTGGCTCACGCCGCTCATGATTTTAGGCGCGCAATGGTATATTTTATTTAATGTGATTGCCGGTGCTTCTTCGTTGCCAAAAGATTTAATTCAAGTCGCAGATAATTTCGGCGCAACCGGTTGGCTGCGCTGGCGGCGTTTATTGTTGCCGGCGATTTTTCCCTATTATATTACTGGTGCGATTACTGCAGCAGGCGGCGCTTGGAATGCGAGCATTGTATCGGAAGTGGCGAGTTGGGGTAATGAAAAATTAGTTGCGGTCGGCTTGGGTGCGTATATTTCTGAATATACTACCATGGGAACTTTTTCACGCACCGCCTTAGGGATTGGGGTGATGTGTTTAATCGTACTGATGATCAATCATCTGATTTGGCGTCCACTGTATCAATACGCAGAAAATAGATTTTTAGCGGAGTAGGTAGCATATGTCCGAACCGATTATTGAAATTATTAAGGTTGAAAAATCATTTAAAAAAGGCGATCGCCAAGAATTATTGGTGTTGCATGATATTAATTTTAAAATGTATGAAGGTGAAATCGTCGCGGTTTTAGGTAAATCCGGTTCGGGTAAATCAACTTTATTGCGTATCATTGCCGGATTGATTCCGCCTAGTGATGGTACGATTTCTTATCGTGGTAATCCCGTTGTTGGGCCGGCACCGGGTATTGCCATGGTTTTTCAAACCTTTGCTTTATTGCCATGGCTAACCGTATTACAAAATGTTGAATTAGGATTAGAAGCGCAAGGTATTCCACGCGAAGAACGGCGCGATCGCGCATTGAAAGCAATTGATATGATAGGCTTAGATGGCTTTGAATCTGCGTTACCGAAAGAATTATCTGGTGGTATGCGTCAACGTGTTGGTTTTGCCCGTGCCTTAGTGGTGAATCCAGATATTTTGTTAATGGATGAACCTTTTTCTGCGTTAGATGTGTTGACTGCAGACAGTTTGCGTAGTGATTTAATTGATTTATGGCAAAGCAAAAAAACCGGATTAAATGCGGTATTATTTGTGACGCATAGTATTGAAGAAGCGATTGCTATTGCTGATCGTGTGATTATTTTTAGCAGTAATCCTGGATCAATTCGTTCTGATTTGAAAGTGACATTACCTTTTCCGCGTAGTGATTTAGATCCACGCTTTCGTAATCAAGTGGATCGTGTTTATACGTTGATGACAACACAATTACAAGAAGAAAATTTACAAGATAAAGTGATTGATTTGGGTTATCGCTTGCCGGAAGCCAGTATTTCTGAAGCGATTGGATTATTAGAAACACTCAATGAACCAGAACATCAAGGTAAAATGGATTTGCCTGATTTAGCAGAAATTTCTATGTTAAATATTGATGATTTGTTTCCGCTCACTGAGTTATTGGAAATTTTACGTTTTGCAAAAGTATCTAAGGGAGACATTACCCTGACTGAAGATGGTAAAGCGTTTGTCGAAGCGGATATTTTGGAACGTAAAAAAATATTTTCTGTGCAATTAAAAAAATATGTTCCGCTTGCCCGTTATATTTATGATCAATTGATTCGCCATCCCCGTCATCGTGCCTTGGAGGAACATTTTCTGTCTTTATTGGAAGATTACTTATCTGAAGTGGAAGCAGAACGCGTGTTGCGAACGGTAATCGAATGGGGACGTTATGCGGAATTGTTTGCCTATGATTATAATTCGGGCGTGTTAAGTTTAGAGAATCCGAATTAGGTTAAAGATATCGCATCTGCTAGCTAAAGCCCATGCCCCCGCTAGCTCGTTCGATGTATTCTTAATTTAAGGGAAAAGCTTTTCCCATCTTATATAAATGACATTGATCGAGCAGAGAAGAAGATTGCAGGTAGCCTGCCGGACCCCGCACGCGTTGCGGGGTCGCAGGAGCGGTTCCGTCTGGCAGGCTACCTGCATCTTCTTCTCTGCGTATGCGATGTCTTGGCTTTTCTAACCCCTTCAATATACTAAATTTGTGCGGATACCTCAGAGCGGCCGTGAATAGTTACGGAGAAAATGTGAATTTAAGATTACTTTAAGATTAACCTGTTAATATTATGGTCTTTGTATCACAACACATGCTCATACGAATTATTTATATAAATTATAAAGTGAGGAAAATCCGATGCGTTCTTCGAACAGTATGGCTGGAATATTTACAACATTAGCAACCGCTTCCGCATTACCTACCGTGTTTCCAGACTCAATTCAGTCGCAAACGGAACAATCTACAAAAACATTTGTTGATGACGCAGAAAAGCTTATCGCGTGCAAAAAAAACAATCTTGAATCATACGGTAAAAATTTTAATTACTATTATTCTGATAAGAGGGTCAGGCCAAATCGTCTCCAAGCACGCATGAAAACATTGCGAGAATTAGATCCTGAACTTGCAGATGAGGTGAAGTTGGAAAGTTGTTCGCAGCAGCCGGATCATAAAAAAAATAGATGTATTATAGATTATATTGAGCCATTAATTTTGGTTGATATTATTAATATAATCAAGAAGAGTATAGGTAATTCAGGAGATAAGCCTTTTTATAAAATGGTAGATGCCCTTCATGATTGTTTAAACGTTGCTTTAGAAAGGAAAGATGAAAATAACAAGCCGAGTAATCGTGTGGCGACATTTGAAGATTCATGGCAAGGTGTTTTTCTTGATAAATTGCTGAATTTATTTTTAGATGAAAAAAATCCAAGTAAAGTTTTAAATAAGCAATTAGCTATAAATATTAAGCGTTTAAAGGAATTTGAATCCAAAAAAAATAAAGCAACTTTTAGTCGTAATGTCGGTAAGATGATATCTCACGTATTATTCCCGATTCTGGTCGATTATTTGGTAACTGGCTTTTTCAGTGCTGACCAGCTAGAAGCTGACCAGCTAGAAGAGCAAGCCTCGATCGGCCCGCGATTGAAGAGTCTAGTTGAATTTGAAAACAATATAAATCAACTGAATAGGCTAGGCAAATTACCAATACCTCATGTAGCAATCTCTGTTGATGGCAGTCCTGCGTTAGTACTAGATAAAATTAGCAGTTGTAAGAAAGAGTTTTTTGATTTTTATAAGAAGAGTTTTCAATGTTATATTAATCAGGACAGGCGTAGCGGTACTAAGCAAAGTTTATATGATACCCGTATGAGATTATTGGAAAAATTAAATCAGCAGAGTGCAAAAAATCTCCAGGAACAATGTAATAATTTTCTTAGCAATAAAGAGATAAGCGGCAGTGCGAGCGGTAAAAAAATGGAATTTTATCAAAATTATATTGAGCCGCAGATTTTATTAGACCTCATTTCTATTAGCGATGAAATGTTTGCTAATAACGAGGCAGCCAAGCCTTTTTGTCAAATAGCCATTGAGATTAAAAAAACTTTGCAGGATGCTTTGCAAAAAAGAACAGATAAAAAAAGGATAAATTGCGAGAATTTGTGGCAATCTCAATTTGTAAGCGGAATTATAAAATCATTTAAAGATGAAAGGAAAACCAGTAAATTTTTAGATAGCAATTTAGCTGAGGGTATCGAACAATTATATGAACATACATTGCAGACAAGCAGCAAAATACGCAATAAGAATATGTGTTGGCTGGCATCCCGTATTGTAGTTCCTATTTTAATAGATTATATAACAACGGGTTGTTTGTCTGGTGGAAAGCTTGAGGCGGAAACAGCGAATGTTTGTCAATTGGATAGTCTTGTTGAATTTAAAAATAATTTTGCAAAATTGCAAACAGAGGGGATATTGGAAAACGCTGAACAAGCACAAATCTTACCGTCACCAGATAGGCCAGCTACTAGCCCTTTACGCAATTTGAGTTTGCATCGGAAAGCTTCTTCGCCACAGCAGCGTACTATGCAAGCAGAGGAGAATGCCGTTAGCACTATGGAAATGGTAACTGCACCTCCTTCAGATGATAAGATACATGGAGATACGCATAAACGGCCGTCTGATAATGCAGCGGTAGCTGGTAATCAACAATCAGATAAGCGTTTTCGATATCTTTATGGTAGGCCATAAAATACACGAAGACTCGCATACTTTGCGCAGGACAGAAATTGAATTTGATGAGATAGGTAATGTGGCGATAATTTTACAGAAGGTTGTCATCCCGCAAAATGTCCGCCAGAAAAAGTTGAACGAAGTTGTTGCTCAATCGCGGACATTTGTGCGGGATCCGGTTTTTACCTAGTAATTGCAATGCCATATACCAGACCCCGCACAAAT
>DATAXC010000180.1:0-2337 GCA_036266895.1 Gammaproteobacteria bacterium | reverse complement strand
TTTAATTATTGTTAAGTATTTTGAGCCATTCTCTTTCATGTTCCATGTAGAACAAATAACAATAATTGATAAACAACCTACCTCTCTTTCTATCCCATAAACGTCACATAAACGATTGAGTTTCTAGCTAGATGGATCTGTTTTTATGAATATGTGACGTTTATGGGATGTATACCTTTACCCCTTAAACAAAAAACTAACTCATTACTTTTCAAGCACTTAACCTAAACTACGGTCACCGTAGTTGGCCCGCGCAACAACCGCTGCATGATGCTAGCGCGAACCAAATTACTTTTAACCCCCTCAATCATTGGATATTGTTTACGTACCGCTACCACCGCTTGCTCAATCTGCAGCATTAACGTTTCTGGTAAACGAATACTAATCAGATCTGTCAGTTGGCTCATATCTTCAGCAATATTCACTAAGGTAGGATAATCGGCCAAACTCAAAAACGCTTCTATTGATTCAATAATCCACTTACTTTTACCCCGCATGCCATAGCCGTCTTCAATAATCCGTTGCTCTAAACGGCGGTGTAATTGTTTTTGTAGTTTAATTGAAGTCATTACTTTTTTTACTGTCATGTGACTGTCTCTATTTCTAAGATATTGACCAAGTGCCTGAATGCTCGGGTTGCTTGCTTAAAATCTGACCAGTTAACCGCAGCAAAATTTTCTGCATACTGACCAAAGGAAGCTTGCATTATCACACTTTCCACAATGGTTTTGATCACCGCGGTATTTAAGGTAACGCCCATATTAATTTTTGCAGCAGGACGCCCACTCGTTGCCACGGTTTTTAATCGTTGTTGTTGGCGTTGCTGCGATTTTTGTTGGCTAATCATACTACGTAACGCTTTTAAACTGGAACCCAAAATGCATGCATCGATAACCTGCTGGCGTAAATCAGACGCATTAATACTAGCAATCAAGGCTGCTTTATCTAAACTGCGAATTGCACCCGATTGAATCGGTTCTTGTACATCAGCTGGCGCATTTAAGACTGCCACATAATATGTGGCTTGTGACAGCGATAAACCAGTAATGCTTTTTAATAAAGTCGCGGTTACTGGTTGGTCTGCGTCTATACTATGCCGGTGTTGATATTCTTGTAAAATATCTCGCAGATTATCTAAACGTTCACCTAGGCTTAAATCTTCACGCGCCGTATTTTCTACCCATTGAATCAGTTTTAATTCAAATCCTTTCGGTTTTTCATTAAAAATACGTGCTTCAATTTCTTGTTTCCCGGCTAATAAAGAAGCCAGACAGCGGCGTTCACCTGCGACAATACGATAATTTTCTTCACGTTTATAAACGACGATAGGATTAATCACGCCATTCGCCTCTATGGTATGTGCTAATTCTTTTAATTTCTCTAATTCTTCTTGTTTACGTGGATAGAACGGATCGTCGGGGCGTATACCGGCTTTCACATCCAGTAAATCGATCGCCAATTTTCTCGGGTTATCCGGATCTAACTCAACACGCGATAACGGCAACACGACATTTCTAAAAATGCCCGCATTATTTTCTACCACATGAATGGTTTCGCTCAAACCACGGGTTAAAGCTTCAGAAATACCAAAACGCTTTTTCTTACTCATCAAATATCCTCCCTGCAATATAGTGACAAACCTCTGCCGCTTCCGCTTTAGCAACATGTTGTTCTGGAAAATCAAAAATAGAACGTGGCGTAGCATCAGCAGCATCCACTTCGGCAAACACAATCCGTTGAGAAAATTTTACCGGTAATACATATTTACCAATCGCCGGACTTTCTTGCAAACTTTTCAAAATATCTTTATGTAACCGGGTTTGTTTAAACATGTTAGGCAAAATACCAACTAATTGTAACGGTCGTGATTTTTCGCGTATTAACGATTCTTGCATCCATAATTGCAACATGCCATAAATACCTTGCACCGGTTGTTCTTCCATTACCGAGGGAATGACGATATGCGTTGCTGCTTTAATAACACTAATGGTCAGCGGTCCTTTTGAAGGGGCTGTATCAATCACAATCGTATCGTAAGCAGCTTGCACATCCGGTGAATTTAAAAAATAGGCCAATTGTTTATGCACTTTTTCTACCACTTCTGAACGGCGTACCGATTCTGCGGTTAATAATTTTTCAGCATGGCCAGGCGCGATATCTAAATTTTCTACGTAAGTAGGGTAAGGAACCACCCCTTGTCCGTAAAAAATTTCAGCAATACTGCTTCTTCCGTCCCAATCTTGATCATCTGGATCATGTGCTTGGTAATCAGGATGAATCGGTGGTATGAGTCCTTCTGGTGCAGCAGGATCGATTTCCATTTGTAAATATTGGTGA